>DATNLP010000632.1:0-4626 GCA_035602795.1 Acidimicrobiales bacterium
GGCGGTGAACGTGAACACCTCGATGTTCAGCGCGTATGCGCCGAGCGGCGGCTACAAGCAGAGTGGGCTCGGTCGAGAGCGGGGAATCGATGGCATCCGGGCTTTCCAGGAAGTGAAGCACATGTGCATCGGCGAGTTGCCGAAGTGAGCGACAAGGAAGCGACATATGAATGCTGACCCGAATCTTGACTGGCTGATCTCGGTCGACGACCACATTCTGGAGCCACCGAACCTCTGGCTCGACAGGGTGGCCACGAAGGATCGTGACCGAGCACCTCACATGGAGACCATCGACGGCATGGACTACTGGATCTATGACGGCAAGCGGTTTCCAAGCTCCGGATTGAGCGCGGTGGCCGGTAAGTCGAAAGAGGAATTCAGCCCAGAACCGCTGGCCTACTCCGACATGCGGCCCGGGTGTTATGACGCCTCCGCTCGTCTCGAGGACATGGACCGAGCTGGGATCCTGGCGTCGCTGTGCTTCCCGACGCTGACACGCTTCTGCGGTCAGCTCTTCATGGAGGCCAGTGACCGTGAGTTCGGATTCGAGCTCCTCAAGCACTACAACGACTGGATCGTCGAGGACTGGTGTGGCGCCGCTCCGGGCCGTTACATCCCTCTCATGCTGATCCCGATGTGGGACCCGGCTTTGGCCGCCAGAGAGATGGAGCGGATGGCCGACAAGGGTGTCACGGCGTTCGCCTTCTCCGAGAACCCGGCCCCCATCGGTCTGCCGACGATCCATGACCAAGGTCGCTACTGGGATCCGGTGATGTCGACAGCCAACGAAGCTGGCATGGTGGCGTCCATGCACGTGGGTTCGTCCTCTCAAGTGCCGCAGATCGCTCCCGACTCCCCGTTCATGGCCAACCTGGCCTGGGGCGCCATCCGGACGTCAGGGGCGATGCTCTCCTGGTTGTTCAGCGGCATGTTCGAGCGCTTTCCCAACCTGAAGATCGCGCTGTCCGAGGGGGAGATCGGGTGGATGCCCTACTTCCTCGAGCGGGCGGAGCAGGTATTGGACAAGCAGCGCTACTGGGTTATGCGGGGCCAGAAGTTCATGGATCACGCCACGACGGACGTCGACCTGGACACGCTCAACATCCGGGAGTTGTTTCGCGGGCACGTCTTCGGCTGTTTCATCGAGGACCACCACGGTATCGCCAGTCTCAGTGAGATTGGCGAGGACAACGTGATGTGCGAGACGGATTACCCGCACTCGGACTCCACCTGGCCCAACTGCATCGCCGCCGTCAAGAAGGTGATCGGACACCTCCCGCCCGAGACGCAGTACAAGCTCCTGCGCGGGAACGCCGAACGGCTCTATCGCTTCACCCCGTCCGAACCCCCGGTGCCGACCACTGCCTAAGGGGGCGGGGCCGGCATCAGTACCGCCGTCGAAGCGTGCCCGACCGGTGCGCCGAGGCAGTCACAAGAAGGAGGGTGAGAACACTGTGTTGCTCCAAGGGAAGGTAGCGATAATCACGGGTGCCGGTTCGGGTGTCGGCCGGGCATCTGCGGTTCGCTTCGTCGAGGAGGGCGCTTCGGTTATCTGCGCCGATGTCGACCTGGACCGGGCGAAGGAGACCGTGGCCCAGCTCGAGGCAGCGGGTGGCACGGCTCTCGCTGAACGGTGTGATGTCTCCCAGGATCCGGACGTCGCCGCGACGGTGGCGACGGCGGTGGACCGATTTGGCCGGTTGGACATCATGTTCAACAACGTGGGCATCCCGACGCCACGACTCGGAATGGCGTTCGAGGATCACTCGGTCGAGGATCTCGATCGCCTCACCGCGGTGAACTTCCGTGGTGTCTTCCTCGGCTGCAAGTACGCCGTTATCCAGTTCAAGAAGCAAGGCGGCGGTGGGGTCATCCTCAATACTGGGTCCGTGGCTGGCCTCGTTGGCTGGGGCGGGACGGTCTACGGGGCGACGAAGGGCGCAGTCCACCAGCTGACCAAAGCTGTAGCGGTAGAGGAGTCACCCTTCCAAATCAGGGTCAATGCCATCTGCCCAGCCGGTATGCCCTATACCAACTTCATGGCCGCCGGCGGAATGGACACCTCGAGCGTGGACATTGAGCAAATCGCGCAGCACACCGGTTCCATGCATCCTCTGGGCCGACCGATTACGGCGGAGGACTGCGCCGAGGCGGCCGTGTACCTGTGCTGTGACCGCGCGGCGAACGTCACGGGCGTCCTGCTCCCCATCGACGGGGGCTACGTCGCTCGATGACCGATACCCAGGACGTCCTCGATCTGGACCGGGTCCGCAGGCTCTTTGACCTGGCCAGCAGCACAAACGCCCACAACGGAGGCAACTATCGCGAGGACCCGTACCCCGTCTGGCAGGCGCTTCGAGAAGACGCGGCCGTCCACGAAGGAACGGTGCACGAGCTGTCCGGCGTGCAGCAGGACTATATGTTCCACGGTTTGCCGTGTCCGGATCGCCCCCACTTCTCGACCTTCTCCTGGGCGGCATGCGACGCTGCCTACCGGAACGCGGAGCTCTTCGCGTCGTCCCCGGACGCGGTCGACCTCGAGACTGGGGAGATCGGTCCCACCAACAGCATGTTGTCCATGGGGGGGGCTCAGCATCGTCGTTACCGGGGCCTCGTCCAACCTTCGTTCTCGCCGACCAAGGCATCGTGGTGGATCGAGAATTGGATCGATCACACCGTCAATGCGCTGATCGACTCCTTCCAGGCGCAGGGTCGCGCCGAATTGAACGTGGAGTTCTGCGCCGCCATCCCGGTTCTCACGATCACCGGCAGCTTCGCCGTGCCGGTGGCACAGGCTCTCGACGTTCGAGAGTCACTGGCGCGGCCCGAGCAGATGGTGGGAATCATCGCACCGATCGTCGCCGCCCGCCGGGAACACCCCGAGGACGACTTGATCAGCGTCCTCGTGGAGTCCGAGATCACAGACGAGGACGGTCGAACACACCGGCTCACCGATGCGGAGATCTACTCGTTCTCGATGTTGCTCCTCGCCGCGGGTTCAGGCACGACCTGGAAGCAAATGGGCATCACGCTGGCAGCTCTGTTACAGCGACCCGGTCTCCTCGAAGCCGTGCGGCTGGACCGAAGCCTGCTCCGTCCCGTCATCGAAGAGTCGTTGCGGTGGCAGCCGACGGATCCGATGTTTTCGCGCTGGGTCACGAAGGACGAAGAATTCTTCGGCACGCCGCTCCCGAAGGGAGCAGTCCTGCATATCTGCCTCGGCGCGGCGAACCGGGACCCCGAGCGCTGGGAGTGCCCGGACGACTACGACCCCTTCCGTCCCACCAAGCCGACGTTGGCCTTCGGCAACGGCCCCCACGTCTGCCTCGGCCAGCACGTCGCACGTGCGGAAATGACGATCGCCATCAACGCCCTATTGGACCGGCTCCCGAACCTCCGGCTCGACCCGGACGCCGAACCACCGGCGTTCATCGGGTTCTACGAACGTGGGGCCACGGCCATCCCGGTCGTGTTCGGATAGGGGACAGGCATGAGCGAAGAGGGCTACCAGGCACCGGATCTCGAGTTGGTGGGGCCGGAGCATGTCCGGCGCTACCGGCAGACGGACGGCGAAGTCGGTTACATCTGGAACGGGGTGCCGACCCTGCTCCTGACGACCACCGGGCGGAAGAGCGGGGAGCCTCGCACCAACGCCCTCATCTTCGGCCGCCATGGCAGCGATTACCTCGTGGTCGCTTCAATGGGTGGAGCCCCGACCCACCCGAACTGGTACCGGAACCTGCTGGCTCAACCCCGCGCCGAAATCCAAGTCCGCGCCGAGCGAATCAGCGTCATGGCGCGCACCGCGGGGGATGCCGAGAAGCCGCGGCTCTGGAAGGTCATGACCGACGGATGGCCCAACTATGACGTTTACCAGTCGAGGACCAACCGCGCGATCCCGCTGGTTGTGCTGTCGCCGATTTCGTAGCGCAAGGGATCGCGGGCGTGACAGAACAGGCGTTTGATGGAGTGAGGGTCGTCGAACTGGCCCAATGGGTCTTCGTCCCGGTGGCGGGAGCGCTGCTGGCTGACTGGGGCGCCGATGTCATCCACATCGAGCCAACGGAGGGGGACCCCTACCGCGGTCTGGCCTCTCAGGGCATCGGAACCGACCATGGCGGCGTCAATCTCTCGCTCGCCTTGGCCAACCGGGGGAAGCGCTCCATCGCATTGGATATCCAGAACGAGGACGGGCAAGCGGTCTTACACCGGCTGCTCGAGTCCGCCGACGTGTTCCTCACCAACATGCGGCCCAAGGCGTTGCGGCGGCTGGGGCTCGACGCCGAGGCTCTGGCCGTCCGCGACCCGAGCCTGGTGTGCGCC
Source organism: Acidimicrobiales bacterium (assembly GCA_035602795.1). Taxonomy (GTDB): domain Bacteria; phylum Actinomycetota; class Acidimicrobiia; order Acidimicrobiales; family RAAP-2; genus Bog-473. The sequence goes on from DATNLP010000632.1 coordinate 4,324, forward strand.
ATGGGCAACGGGTATGGCGTCCGGGGTCCCGACGCCGATCGGCCGGGTTACGACGCCACGGCCTTTTGGGCGCGGGGTGGCATGGCGCACATGCTCAGCCCACCCGAGCGGGAGTACCCCATCGGTCAGCGTGGCGCCCTGGGGGACCGAAATGCCGCTCTGGCCCTGGCGTTTGGCGTTGCGGGCGCTCTTCTCAAACGCTCTCGCACGGGCAAGGGATCGGTTGTGGACGTGTCCCTTCTCTCCACGGCCATCTGGACCCTCTCGTCCGACGTCCTTGCCGCACTCGGCGGGGACGCGCCC
>DATNLP010000636.1:0-4560 GCA_035602795.1 Acidimicrobiales bacterium
GCCGGCGCCTCCTGCCGTCCGACGAGACGGACGAGGCCGCCGAGCCCGGCGCGCCGGGCCAGGCAGTGGCGGACCCACCTCCACCGTCCGAGACGGCCCCGGCCACCCCGACGGCGCGCCGCCGTGGCGCTGCCGCCGCGCCGTCGCACCCGCACGAGCCCGTGATGCGTCGCTTCTCCCTCGACCCCGAGCGCTCCGCCGTCATCATCGAGGCGCGCTCGACGGTCGGTCCCATCAGCTTCGGCACCATCGGCATCGAGGGCTGCCTCTACGCCGTGCTGGAAGACGGCGTGGTGAGCACCGAGGTCCCGCCGACCGGCTGGCTCACCATCGACGTCTCCGGACTGAGCTCGGGCAACAAGCTCTACGACGCCGAGCTGCAACGCCGCATCGACGCCCGCCGCTTCCCGACCGCCACGGTCGAGGTGAAGCACTGCTCCCGCAGCATCCCGGGCCTGCGGTACCAGCTACGTGGCGGGCTGACCTTTCACGGCATCACCCGGGAGGCCGAGGGGACCGTCACGGTCGAGGCCCTCACCGACGATCGCCTGGTCATCAGCGGTGAGCAGGTCTTCGACATCCGCGACTTCGAGGTGCCGTCGCCCACCATGCTGATGCTGCGCATCTTCCCCGATGTGCGGGTGCGGCTGCAGGCGGAGGCCGGACTGGCCGAAGCCTGACCGTCAGCCGGCCGGGTCTTCCTCGCCCCTCGGGCTCGGGCCGGTCTCGTCCGTGACGTCCTGGCCGATGCCCCGCAGCCCCACCGCCTTGCCGTCGGACCCGAGGGTCGGGTTGGCGTGCACGTGGATGAGGTGCACCTTCTTGTCGGGGTGAACGACGCGGTATTCCAGGTCCAGCGGCCGTGAGGCCTCCACCGACTCGTACATGGCCGCCCGCGTGCCGCTACGGTCGGCCTCGTCGATCAGGTCCATGTAGGACTCGAAGGTCCCGGCGAAGTCGAGCGGGTCGATGCCGTGGATGCGGTGGAACTCCGAGCTCCATTGCACGGCGCCGGTCCTCAGGTCCCACAGCCAGCTGCCCACGTGGGCCAGTGCCTCGCTCTCTTCCAGGCGGGCGTCGATCTCGGCCAACGTGGCCTGGGCCAGGTGTTGTTCGGTGACGTCGCGGGCCACCACGACGGAGCCGACGATGGCGCCGTCGCCGTCCGTGACCGGGGCCAGGGAGAGGGAGACCGGGACGGGCAGCCCGTCAGGCCGCACGATCTCCGTCTCGAAGTGCCGGATCCGCTCGCCCGCCGTCACGCTGGCGAACACCCGGTCCATCTCGTCGCTCAGGTGAGGTGCGAAGAGGGCGCTCAAGGGGCAGCCGACGACGTCCTCGGGGGAGCGGCCGAACAGGCGCTCTGCGTTCTCGCTGAAGGAGGACACGAAACCCTCGTCGCAGGTGATGACCGCATCGTCGGTGAGGTCGAGGATCGACCGCAGGATCGCCCCCGCCGGCACGGCGCCGACGGAGATGTCACCCACCTTGGCGTCGTGCTTGTCCCGTTGGCCCATGGAGTTCCCGACCCTCTTGTCGCCGGCCTTAATGCTATGCGCCTTCCTCGCTGCCCTACAGGCAGTTGGCGCAGCGTCCCAGCATGGCGAAGTGGTGCGGGTCGATGGTGAAGCCGAACTTCGCTTTGGCCGTCCGGGCCAGCCCCCCGAAGAGATCGTCCGGTGCCTCGATCATCGCCCCGCACTCCTCGCAGATGAAATGGGCGTGGGCCAACGACGCCAGCTGGTAGGTGGCCGCGCCGTGACCGAGATGCGTGTGGACCACGACGCCGAGGCGCTCCAGGTCCTCCAGGTTGCGGTAGATGGTCGAAATGTGCACGTCAGGGGCGCGGACCTGGACCGCCTCGGCCAGCTCCTCGGCGCTCAGGTGGTGATGGCCCGCCTCGAAGAGGACCTCCAGCAGGATGCGCCGCGACGACGTGGCCCGTCCGCCCCGGGCCCGCACCAGGGCGAGCACGTCGTCGGCATTGGCGACGCGGACATCGTCGGTGCCGTGCGGCGCCAGAGGCTTGGTCACATCCACAGTCTACGGAGGCTCCGTATTGGTCTGTAGAAGAACCAGCACTTGCAACTCGATCGCAAGAAGGATCACAATGCGGCAGATGGGTGTCCGGGGAGGAGCTGCGCCATGGTGGTGACGGCGGTTTCCGCCCCGACGACGCGTTGCCAGCAAGTCCGGAACCTGTTGAGCCCGACGGACTGGCGGCGTGTCGGCGGCATGGTCGCCGTCGTCGCTGCGCTGCACGTCATCGGCTTCGGGATCTTCTTCGCGTTCGTCGTCCCGCAGCACTACAAAGGGCTGGGCATCGGGGTGAGCCTGACCGCCTACACCCTCGGTTTGCGACACGCCTTCGACGCCGATCACATCTCGGCGATCGACAACACGACTCGCAAGCTCATGAACGAAAGACGGGGCAAAGCGGGGTCGAAGCGCCCTCTCAGCGTCGGCTACTACTTCTCGTTGGGCCACTCGACGATCGTCATCGCCATCGGAGCCGGGATCGTCATCGCAGAGAAGGCGGTCTACGGGGCGGTGTCGAACAGTAGCTCTGGCCTCGAGCAGTTCGGAGGGGTCTTCGGCACCATCGTCTCAGCCACGTTCCTGTATCTGATCGCCCTCCTCAACATCGTGATCCTGGCCGGGATCGTCAAGGTCTTCCGGGCGATGCGCAACGGCACCTACGACGAGGCCGAACTGGAGCGCCAGTTGGAGAACCGGGGTCTGATGTACCGGTTCTTCGGCAAGTGGATGAAGTCGATAACCAAGGAATGGCAGATGTACCCGGTCGGGGTGGTCTTCGGCATGGGCTTCGACACGGCTACCGAGGTGGCGCTGCTGGCTACGACCGCCTTGCTGGCCACCCAGGTGCTGCCCTGGTACTCCATCATGTGCCTGCCCATCCTGTTCACCGCCGGCATGGCCCTGATGGACACGCTTGACGGCTGCTTCATGAACGGCGCCTACGGGTGGGCCTTCTTCAACCCGGTCCGCAAGGTCTATTACAACCTGGCCATCACCGGTTTGTCCGTGGCCATCTGCTTCTTCATCGGAACCATCGAGGTCTTCGGGCTCCTGCCCATGGAGCTGCACATCCACGGAGCCTTCTGGAACTTCATGGAGAACTTCAACATCAACACCGCTGGCTTCGTGATCGTTGGCATGTTCGTCCTCACCTGGGCCGTCGCCCTCTGCATCTGGAAGTACGGGCGTGTCGAAGAGAAGTGGAGCGCTCGACTGAGGCCCAGTGAGAGCAGCCTCTCGCCCTGACCGCAACGCGCCGCCTGGTCGTCTGGGCGAGGCACCACCCATGCCGATGTTCGAGCTGGTCGGCACCGGCAAATACCGTGCCGCTACCGCATCGAGCCTCGCCATGCCAAGCCCCGAGGCACTCGTCGATAGTCTTCTCTCCAGGAGTTGGTGACGATGCACGAACTCGCGATCTGCGATGCCATTGCCACGTCGGCGTCCAAGCACGCGCACGGACGCCCCGTGACGCGGGTAACGGTGCAGATCGGGCACTTGCGCCAGGTCGTCCCCGAGGCTCTCCTCTTCAGCTGGGAGGTGGTGTCCGGCACGGGTGACCTCGAAGGTGCCGAGCTGGTGCTCGAGCAGATCCCGGCGGTGGTGCTCTGCCACGACTGCGGAGAGGAAACCACACTCGACCTGCCGATTCTCTCCTGTGGCGCCTGCGGTGGATTCGAGGTCAAGCTGCTCAGCGGAGAAGAGCTCCTGGTGAAGTCGATCGACCTGGTGGATGCCTAGCCATGGGTCGCTTCCACGTCCACGCAGACGGCACGGGCCACGTGCACGAACTTGCCGAGGCTGACCACGTTCACCATGACGACCAGTCGATGCGCGACGTCGGCGATCACTCGGGCTACGCGGAGACCGGCTCCACGCGGGTCACCATCCTCGAGAACCTCCTCTCGGAGAACGACCGGGTGGCGGACGACAATGCCGGTCGCCTGCACGACGCGGGCGTCTGCGCCGTCAACCTCATGTCGTCGCCGGGGGCCGGCAAGACGACGTTGCTCAGGACGACGCTTCAGCGCCTGGCCGAGCAGATCCGCATCGGCGTGCTCGAGGGGGATATCGCAACCCGGCTGGACGCAGACCAGCTCGAGGGACTCGGCGCCGCAGCCATATCCGTGGTCAACACGAGTGCGGGGTTCGGCGGTGAGTGCCATCTCGACGCTGTCATGGTGCGGTCGGGCCTGGGCCGGATGCCGCTCGACCGCATCGACCTGCTCATCATCGAGAACGTCGGCAACCTGGTCTGCCCGGCCGAATTCCGGGTAGGTGAGCAGGCCAGGGCGATGGTCTACGCCGTGACCGAAGGCGAGGAGAAGCCGCTCAAGTACCCCGTGATGTTCCGGGCTGCCGATGTCGTCGTGGTGAACAAAGTCGACCTGTTGCCCCACCTGGACTTCGACCTCGACGCGTTCCTCGGCAACCTGACCTCGGTGAACCCCACGGCCCAGGTCATCCTGGCCAGTGCCCGCACGGGCGAAGGGGTCGACGAGTGGTGCGCTTGGCTGGCGG
>DATNLP010000483.1:0-3390 GCA_035602795.1 Acidimicrobiales bacterium
CGAGCCTCGGTGGCTACACCGTCAACGCCCTGGCCGAGCCCATCACGGCCCAGTACGAGCAGCCCAACTTCCCCCTCCCCGCCACGCCCTCGCTCGAGTTCGACGAGGGCTACGCGTCCACCCAGGACAACTCGGGCCCGACCGGCAGCGCCACGGCCTCGAGCCTGTACCCGGGCCAGGTCGTGGCCGACTCAGGCCCCCAGCTCGCCCTCCTCGCACCGGGCGTCCCCCTGCCCCCGGCGCCCATCTGGCCGATCCAGGCCGCCAGCGAGTACCCCGAGACGCCGAACTCCGCCAACACCGACAACACCGGCGTGAACATGGACGCTTCCTCGACGGCCAGCGGCAACACGGCCAGCGCCACCCTGGGGGACGACAACCCCACGGCGGGCTCGTCGTCGACCGACCCGAGCATCACCGCTCCCACCGGGTCCGGCAACCCGTTCGCCGCCGATTCGTCGCTCATCGGCATCGGCGCCCTGTCGGCCACCTCGACCTCGCAGGCCCCGAGCGTCACCGCCACCGCCGAGGCCAGCGCCACCGACACCGGCATCTCAATCCTGGGCGGCTTCATCAACATCGGCAGCGTCACCTCGACGGCCACGGCCGCCTCGAACGGCACCAGCGGCACGTTGACCGGCTCGACCGAAGTGCAGAACATGACCATCGCCGGCGTCCCCGTCACCGTGGACGCCAACGGCATCGAGGCCGACGGCCAGGCCGCCCCGCTATCCCTCCCGATCTCCTCGATCAACACCTTGCTGAACGAGCTCGGCATCTCCATCGCGATGACCAACGCCACCGACAAGACCAACGGCCCCTCGGCCAGCCGCACCCTCCAGGGCCTGACCTTCACCATCGACCTCAAGACCCTCGACAGCGCCGCCAACGAGTTCGCATCCCTCCTTCCCTCGTCGTTCACGTCCCAGTTGCCGGTCGCCCTCCCCGACGACCAGCAGCTCACCCTCGAGCTCGCTCCGGTGTCGGTGAGCTCGACGGCCTCGCCACCGTTCACGGCCAACAGCGGCAACACAGGCGCCACGGCACCGGCCGCCGCCGCCGCATCCACCCCGTCCTCGTCGAGCCCCTCGTTCACCGGCGACTCGGGCAGCGGCGCCACCTTCGCCGGCAACACGGGCAGCGGCTCCTACTCGCCCACCAGTTCGGGCAGCACGCCGTCCGGGTCGTCGACCACTCCGACCAGCTCGGGAAGCACGCCGGCGGAGGCCATCGCGCCCGCCTCGGCCGTCACGCCGGCCTTCAAGGGCGTCGGCGCCGCGCTCATCCTGCTCGGTCTGCTGGCCGCCTCGGTCCTCGCCTACGCCTACAAGCGTGCGGACGACGTGGCCCAGCTCGGCACGGCCGACGCCCATGGCGACCCGCTCCTGGAGCGCTTCGCCGCCAGCGCCGACGACCTGTCTGATTTCGGAGGGCTCAGCTGATGAAATTCTTTGGAAACTCGTCGCCCGACCTCGGTGAGGTGAGGCCCGTCACCGGTGCGCCGTCCGCTCCGGGTGCCGGCAACGGCATCCCGCCGGACCCGGTGCCGGGTGCCGGCGCCACCCCGGTGCCGACCCGCCTCGCTCGCCTGGCCGCAGTGGTCGACAGGGCCCGCCGGGGCAATGGAAGCCGGGACGTGCGCAAGTGGCTACAGACCATCGGCATGTTGCTCATCTTCTTCGGCTTCGTGTGCATCATTTTGGGCTGGTACGGCGCCGCGCACAGCGCCTACCAGTACCAGGAGATCCCGTACCTGATTTCGGGCGGGCTTTTGGGCGTGGCGCTGGTCATCGGCGGCGGCATCCTCGTGCACTCGGCCTGGAGCATGCGCAAGATCGAGGAGGACCGTCGCAACGCGCTGGCCGTCGTGCGCTCGGTCGACCGCCTCGAGCGCATTCTGCGCGACCTCGAGAAGACCCGGCGGGCCGAGCAGGAGGAGCACGTCCTGTGAGCAGGAGCAGCGTGAGCCGCGCCCGCCGCCACCGGCGCGCCGCCGCCGCCCTCTCGGTGGTCCTGCTGGCCTTCCTCGCCTCGGCCTGCGGCTCCCGCCTGACCGGGACCCAGGCGCAGCTGGCCCAGGGCGCCAACTCGAGCCACTCGGGCGGCAACGCCAGCGGGAACACCGGCACCGGTACGGGCGCCCAGGCCCTGGGGGCCTCCGACAGCGGGTGCTCGTCGTCCTCGTCGTCCTCCTCGACCACCACCACAACAACCACGGCCGCGGCCAAGTCGGCCTCGACGTCCAAGACCAAGTCGACGCCGACGACCACGACCACGGCCTCGACCACCACCACGACCGCTCCGTGCTCGTCCACCGCCCTGGCCAGCGCTGGGACGGGCGGTGGCGGTGGCGGTGGCGGCGGCGCCGGGACGTCGCCGACGGCGCACACCGGTGCGGCCGCCGCGTCCACGGGCGCGGCGACCGGATCCGCCGGCGCTGCCCCGGCCGCGGCCGGTGCCGGCGCCTGCGGGGCCAACGGCAACCAGACGCCCGCGGGCGGCAACGGCGGCGCCACCGCCACCGGCGTCACGGCCAACACCATCGAGGTCGGCAACATCGCCAGCATCAGCGGCGTGGTGCCCGGCCTGACCCAGAGTGCGCAGCAGGCCACCGAGGCCTGGGCCGACTACGTCAACAGCACCGGAGGCATCTGCGGCCGCCAGATCAAGGTGCAGCCGTTCGACGACGGCAGCGACTCGGGCACCGACTACGCCGACGCGGAGCAGGCCTGCTCCGGCGACTTCGCCATGGTGGGCAACGCCTCGGGCTTCGACGACGGCAGCGCCCAGGCCGTCAGCGCCTGCGGCATCCCCGACATGGCGGCCGAGATCTCGACGGTGGCGGCCGGGACGACGGCGGACATCTTCGGCGCCAGCCCGGGCAACGCCCACTACTGGTCGCTCGGCCCGGCCAACTACATCAAGGCGACCTACCCCAGCGCCATCACCAAGGCGGCCATGATCTACCTCGACGTCTCGGCCACCCAGACCCAGGCCACGAACGAGGTGAACGCCTACAAGAGCGTCGGCTTCAACTACGTCTACGACGCGTCGACCACGCCGACCAACGCCAACTACGCCACCAACGTGCAGGCCATGCAGAGCGCCGGCGCCCAGTACGTGACCGAGTACTCCGACTCCTCGTCGGCCGAGCGGCTGCTGCAGGCCATGCAGCAGGCCAACTACACACCACAGGTGGTCGACTGGTTCTCCGAGGAGTACTCGCCGCAGTTCGCCCAGCAGACCGCGCCCGAGTCCAACGGTGACCTCGTGCTCATGTCGGCCACGGCGGCCTACGAGGAGGCCAGCGCCAACCCGGGGCTCCAGCTGATGGAGAGCTGGCTGAACCGGGTAGCACCCGGCTACCACCAGGACATCTTCGCCATCCTG
>DATNLP010000016.1:0-4265 GCA_035602795.1 Acidimicrobiales bacterium
CGAAGTTGTGGGCGCCGCACACGATGTCGAGCGGCTCGGAGCCCCCTCCGGCGTCGACCACCACGCGGCGGATCTTGTCGGCCCCTTCAATGGCGGCGATCTCGAGCACCCGGCTGACCACGACGTCGCCCAGCCCCTCCCCCACGTAGTCGATCGACTCGACCACCAGACCCAGGTCGTCGAGCGCGGCCCGCATTGCCCCGACGTCGTCGGGGAACGGAGCGAAGTCACGGAGCCAGCTGAGCGGAGCGCGCACGAGGATCTTTCAGGTGGGGGGCGAGGTCAGAACTGCGTGAGGAAACGGATGTCGTTCTCCAGGAAGGACCGCATGTCGGGAATTTCGTGACGCATCTGCGCCAGGCGGTCGATGCCGAAGCCGAACGCGTAGCCGGACCACACGTCGGCGTCGATGCCGACGGCGGCGAACACCGCCGGGTCGACCATGCCGCACCCGCCCAGCTCGATCCAGCCCGTGTGCGAACACGTGCGGCAGCCCTCGCCCAGGCAGAGCGTGCAGGTGATCTCCAACTCCGCCGAGGGCTCGGTGAAGGGGAAGTAGGCCGGACGCAGTCGTGACTGCATGCCTGTCCCGAAGTACGCCTCGGTGAAGACCTGGATGGTGCCGGCGAGGTCGCCGAAGGTGATGCCGCGGTCCACGACGAGGCCCTCAATCTGGTTGAACACGGGCAGGTGACGGGCGTCGGGCGTGTCGAGTCGGAAGCACTTGCCCGGCATGACGGCGTGAATGGGGAGCGTGCCGTCACGCACTGCGCCCTCCATCAGGTGGACCTGCACCGGCGAGGTGTGCGTGCGCAACAGCGCCGTCTCGGGCTCACCGAGGTCGAGATAGATGGTGTCGTACATGCCGCGCGCCGGATGGGCCGGCGGCATGTTGAGCGCCTCGAAGTTGTACCAGTCCGACTCGGCCTCGGGACCCTCGGCCACGGTGAAGCCCATGCCGACGAAGACGTCCTCCAGCTCGGCCCGGGCCTGGGTCACCAGGTGCAGGTGGCCGCGGGCGGGCGCCGAGGGCACCTGGGCTGGGATCACCTCGGTCAGGTCGAGCCGGTCGGCCCGCAGCGCCGCGGCGCGCTCGGACTCCGCCAGCTCGGCCCGGCGCACCGCCAGCTGCGCCTCGAGCCGGACCCGCACGTCGTTGAGCCGGCGGCCGGCCTCCTTGCGAGCCTCGGGGTCGAGGCCGCCCAGCGTGCGGTGGGCCCGGGTCAGCGAGGACTTCTTGCCCAGGTACTCGGTCTCGACGAGGGCGAGCTCGTCGGTCGAGGCGGCGGCCGCGATGGCCCGCTCGCCGTCGCCGGCGATCGCCTCGATGTCGAGTTCCACCTTGTCAGTCACCATGTCGAGTCCTGCTCTCACCCGTCTCGGGGTTGGGGGAGATGCTACGTGCCGCGGCGGCGGTGGCCCGGCGTTGGCGCGAGGCTTCGAAGCAGAGGACGGCGCTCGCCACGCCGACGTTGAGCGACTCGGCCCGTCCCTCCATGGGGATGGCGAGGGACCCATGGAGCCGGCGACCCAGGGTCGGATCGAGGCCGGAGGACTCGTTGCCCAGGAACACGGCGGTGGGGACGGACCAGTCCAGCGCCGCGTAGTCCTCACCCTCGTGCACGACGGTGGCCAGCGTCCGCAACCCCGCCGCGGCCAGCTCGGCCGCGACCTCGGCCGGGTCGTCGCGCACCACCAGCGGGACGTGGAACAGCGAGCCGGCGGTGGCGCGCACCGTCTTGGGGTTGTACGGGTCGACCGACTCGGCCGCGAAGACCACGGCCTGGGCGCCGGCGGCGTCCGCCGCCCGCAACACGGTCCCGGCGTTGCCCGGGTCGCGCACGTCGACCAGGACCAGCACGAGCGAACCCGGCCCGGCGGCCGACCAGACCGCGGCGGGGGGCTCCGCCAGCATGGGCAGCACGGCGAGCACCGGCTGCGGCGTCACCGTGTCGGCGACGCGTTCGAGGACGCCCGGGGCCAGTGGGAAGACCCGAGCGCCGGCGACGCTGGCCCGGCGGCAGACCTCCTGGATCGTCCCATCGGCGTCGCCCTCGGGCGACACGTACACGGACTCGACAGGTGCGCCGGCCTCCAGGGCGCAGCGGATCAGCTCGGCCCCTTCGGCCACGAAGGCGCGTTCGGCCCAGCGCGCCGAACGCTTCTGCAGCAGCCCGCGCAGCCGGCGGACCCGCCGGTGCGTGAAGGCAAGCCGCTGGGTCAGGAAGCGACCTCCGTCGCCGAAGCCGGCGCAGCGGCCAGCGCGTCCTGCGCCGTCTGGACCAGCGCGCCGAACGCCTCGGGGTCGCTCACGGCCAGGTCGGCCAGGACTTTGCGGTCGACCTCGACGCCGGCCAGGTGCAGGCCGTTGATCAGGCGGCTGTAGCTGACGCCGTGCTGGCGGGCGCCGGCGTTGATGCGCTGGATCCAGAGCTTGCGGAAGTCACCCTTGCGCGCCCGGCGGTCCCGGTAGGCGTACTGCATCGAGTGCATCAACTGCTCGTTGGCCGCCCGGAACGAGCGGCTCTTGTTGCCGTAGTACCCCTGCGCCTGCTCCAGGACGGCGCGGTGGTGCTTGCGGCCGTGGACGGCACGCTTCACTCGGGCCATGGGGGTGCTCCTCTCTTCGCGATCTTCTCGGGTTGGGGTGAGTGGCGAGCTCGGTGAGTCAGGCGGCGCTCAGATGCCGAGCATCCGGCGCGTGGCCTTCTCGTCCGCCTTGGCGATGTCCGTCTCGCGCCCAAGGCGGCGCGTGCGCACGCTGGTCTTCTTCTCGAGCAGGTGTGAGCGGAACGCCTTGCGCCGGCGCAGCCGGCCGCTGCCCGTCACCTTTATGCGCTTGGCGGCACCCCGGTCCGTCTTCATCTTTGGCATGGCGTCATCCCTCTTCGGCCGATGCCGCAACTTCGCTGACTCCCTCGACCACCGGTGCGCCGCCGCTGCCGTTCGCCCCGTTTTCGGCTGCCGGTGCCTCCGCTGCGGAGGCCGGCGCCGCAGGGCTCTCCGGGCTGACCGGGCCATTCTTGGCCACGGACTTGTCGGTGCGCTGCTGGTTCGAGGCCCTCGACTGCGCGGCCTGGCGGGCCCGCTTGTCGGGGGCGAGCACCATGATCATGTTGCGGTTGTCGAGCTTGGGCTCGGCCTCCACCTTGGCCACGCCCTCCATCTGCTCGGCGATGCGGTCCAGGATCCGCTTGCCGTGCTCGGGATGGAACACTTCGCGGCCCCGGAACATGATCGTGATCTTGACCTTGTGCCCCTCGTTCAGGAACTTGGCCACCTGACGGGTCTTGGTGTCGAAGTCCCCCGGCCCGATCTTCGGGCGGTACTTCATCTCCTTGATCCCGACGTGGACCGCCTTGCGCCTGCTCTCCTTGGCCCGCTGGGCCTCGTCGAACTTGAACTTGCCGAAGTCCATGATCCGGCAGACGGGTGGGTTGGCCATGGGAGCCACTTCGACGAGATCGAGGTCGAGTTCCTTGGCGATGGCCAAGGCCTCGGGCAACGGCTTTATGCCGAGTTGCACACCGTCGGGGTCCACGAGCCGGACTTCACGGGCACGGATTCGGTCGTTGATCCGGTGCTCTGTTGTGGTTTCAGCGACGATGCGTCATCACACCTCTCACTCGGGCTCGCGGTCCTTCCGCAAGCCAATCGGTGGAGCGGGACCGACCTGCGGGCCAAGCCCGCGCCCGAGGGGCGATCGACCTGGCGCACGGTGCTACCCGCATCGGCGGGGTGGTGGCCAGGTGGAGGCCTCTCAGAGGAGGCCCCGCTTCCATGTAGTCAAGGTGCATACAGTACCAGCATGAGCACCCTTTGGACACCGTCGGGGGAGCATGTCCCCAAGAAAGAATCCGACGAAACCTCTCAATCGCCCTTCGTCCAGGGGGGCGCCACCGGGGTCGCCGAACCGTCACCCGAGGAGGCGGAGGCGGCTATGGAGGCGATGCGGGCCCAACTGGCCAGAACCCCGGCCGAGGTCGTGGTGGCCAATCACTGCTACGGGCTCTTCGAGCTGGCCGCCATCTACCTGTCGCAGACGCCGCCCATGCTGTTCCAGGCCCGGTTGGCCATCGACGGCCTGGGCGCGCTGCTCGAGGGGCTCAAGGGCCGCCTGGGCGAGGCCGAGCCGGCGCTCCTCGAGTCCCTCTCCCAACTGCGCCTGGCCTACGTGAGCCTGGAGGGTGCGGAGGCCTCGGCGACGGAGAGCGCGGCCGACGGCTCCCCCACCTGAGGTCCGCCGGACGCAGGCGTCCAAAGCC
>DATNLP010000030.1:0-6597 GCA_035602795.1 Acidimicrobiales bacterium
TGGCTCGTGCCCCTGTCGATCCTCGGCATCGCTGGCGCCGTCTACAACGCATGGGTCCTGCTCGTCGAGATCGTCCGCTAGGAAGGGTCCGCCCCGACTGGTCGCCGGACTCGTCCCCGGTCCCGGACCTATTTCGGGAAGATCCGGTCAAATATCCCGTCCACTCCCGAGCCGTGCAGGGTGAGCCCGCCATCGACCACCAGGTTCTGGCCTGTGATGAAGCGGGCGAGGTCGGAGCACAGGAAGACCACCACATCCGCGATGTCCTCGGGCTCGCCGATCCGCCCGACCGGCGTCCCCGTCTCGAACCGCTCCACCTGGTCCGGCATGAACTCGAACCAGGGGGCCGTCAGGGTGGTCCGGATCATGCCCGGCGACACGGCGTTCACCCTGATGGTGGGGGCGTACTCGAGTGCCGCCGTCGCCGTCAGGGCGGCCACGGCCGCTTTGCTGGCCGCGTAGGGTCCTTCGCCGGCGGCAGGACGGATCCCGCTGATGGACGCGGTGCTCACGATGGACCCACCCTCGCCGGCCAGCAGATGTGGAACCGCCGCCCGGATACCGGCCCAGACACCCGTGAGATTGACCCGGAGCACCCGCTCCCACTCCGACGTGTCCATCTCGTGCAACTTGTTGAAGGCGGCGGTACCGGCATTGTTGTAGATGATCGAAAGCCCGCCGAGCTCGGCCGCCGCCGCGTCCACCGCGGTGCGCATCGCCTCGGGGTCGCCGACGTCGACCCCGTACGCCGGCCCTCCAATCTCACCGGCAACCGTCTTCGCCGACTCCTCATCGACGTCGAAGACGGCAACCCGGGCACCCTCCTCGGCCATGCGCCGGCAGGTGGCGCGACCGATGCCCGATCCACCACCCGTCACCACCGCGCACTTGCCCTCAAGCAGTCCCATCGCCCGATTCCTCCCCGTCCTTGGCCCGCCGATCCAACCACGATGGCGGCTCGAAGACCAGCGGCTCGTCCAGCTCCCGTATGAGCAGCTCCTGCGCCATGCTCAGGTGCAGCATGCCGTCCTCGCCGTGCATGGTGGCGCGCACCGTGGCACGGCCACCGGCATTCACCAAGGCATGCAGATCGAAGATGGACCACTCGTCGGCCCGGGCCGGACGGTGGAACCACACTGAGTGGTCGAGGCTGGCGTCGGTATGGGTGCCCCAGCTGCCGAGGCTCAAAGGACGGAATGAGGCGCCGGTCATGTCGGAGAAATAGGTCAGGATGCACGCGTGCACGATCGGGTCGTCATCGAGGCGCTCGCTGGTGCGGAACCAGCAGCGGCGCGTGGACTGGTAGGTGCCGTCCGCCCTCTGCTCGGTGTGGCCGAGCTCCCGGATGTCGAAGAAGAAGGGCGCCTCGACTCCGGCGATCTCCCGCGGTGGGGGGATGTCCGGACCGACTGGCAGCTGGTAGTCGTCACCATCCTCTGGGGCGTGGAAGGAGCAGGTCATCCGGAAGACCTCCTTCCCCTCCACGACGCTGACCACCTGGCGAGTCGAAAACGACCGCCCGTCGCGAATGCGACTGACAACGTGGGTCGTCTCTGCGCCCGGTCTGGTGGGGCGCAAGAAGTAACCGTGCAGCGAGTGCACCTCCATCCCTGCGGGCGCCGTCTGCATGCCGGCGCTCAGGGCCTGGGCCACCACCATGCCGCCGAAGGTGCGATCGCCAACCCACCAGTCCGGGCTGGTCGTCGTGAAGGTCGGATTGCCGTCGGCGTCCGAACCCGACTCCCGTGCGCACAGGGCACCGACGAAGTCGGCCAGCGTGGCCGACACGACTTCGGCTTCTTCGGCTTCGTCAAGCTCCATGGTCGGCTCCCGCCTCCGGCGCTCTCATGGCAGATCGACGTCGACTGACAGCCCCTTTGCCGCCAGGTCCATGCACCGATTGTCCTCGGCGTAACGCAGTCCCTGCACATTGAAGAGGCGCACTTCGGGTCCCTCGATCGGGAACGGTCCCCAGTGCCAGGTGCCGCGATGGAGAACGAGGGACTCGAGAGGCTCAATCCGGAAGGCGCGGATCGTCCCGGCGTCACCGTCCCGGGTGAAGTCGACCTCGGCCGGCGCCACCACAATGACGGCCGGCACGTTGAGGGGCATCAGGGACTGGGTGTGAGTGTCGTGGCGGTACAGCATCTCGCAGCGCAGACCCTGGCCCGTTCCGGGCACCTCGCTCCGGGCGTGCCCGATGATGTTGACGTGGGCATCGCCCCACTCGAAGGTCAGTCGCTCGTCCCCATCCCTCGGGTCGGTGTCCGCCACGGGCAGCCACCCGAAGGCAGCCCAGGCGTCACGGGTCAACGCCTGAGGTGCGACGGCTCTCTGCTCGGCGGACTCCTGCACTGACATCTCTCACCTTCAATCGGTCGATACTTCTGCCCGGGCGGTGCACCCCGGGTGCCCCAGGGCCTAACCTGACGCCGGAGTCAGTCTAGGAAACCTCGAGAGGGAGGCCCCCAGGATGGACGTGCGCAGCATTGAGGACAAGGCGCCGATCGTCGAGCACAACGGAACCGTTCCGGTCTGGTGGATGATCGAGTCCCGTGAATTCAAGGACATCACGGACGGCGGCTTCTTGGAGCTGGTGAACGAATTCGAGGTCCCGGGCGGTGGCCTGGTCGACCCGCACTCGCACCCGACCCACGAGTTCTATTACGTCATGAACGGCAAGGGGATCATGACAATCGACGGGGAGGACCGCCCCATCTCCCAGGGTGACCTGGTGTACATCCCGCCGGACAAGGTCCACTCCCTGCGTCCGGTCACTGACCACGCCCCCATCCATTGCTTCTGTTTCGCCATCGGAGTGAAGGGCGCTGGCCCTATCAACTACACGACGCACTAGGTGGCCCGTGTCCTGGTGACCCGCCGCTTGACGGAGGGTGGAACCGATCCGCTGCTGGAGGCGGGTCATGAGATCATCGAGCCTGCTGACCCGCCAACGCCAGCCCAGCTGGCCGCCTTTGCGGCGGAGTGCGACGGCATCGTGGCCCACCTGACTGATCGCATCGACTCAACCGTCCTCGAGGCCGGCCACTCGGGACAGCTGCGCGTCGTGGCCAACGCCGCCGTGGGCTACGACAACATCGACGTGGCCGCTGCACACGCCCTCGGCATCACGGTGTGCAATACGCCGGGCGTGCTCGACGACACGACGGCGGACCTGGCCTTCCTGTTGATACTTGCTGCCACCCGTCAGGCGACGGATGCCGAACGCGACCTTCGCGAGGGCCGGTGGCACGGATGGGGCTTCGACACCCACTTGGCTCGGGACGTGCACGGTGCGACGCTCGGCCTGGTGGGATTCGGCCGAATTGCCCGAGCGGTGGCCCAACGAGCGGGCGGCTTCGACATGGACGTCATCCACACGACCAGGCACGACACGGGCTTGGGGGGGTTCGTGCCGACGTTGGCTGAGCTGCTCCAGCGCGCCGACATCGTGAGCTTGCATGTCCCGCTGAACGAGTCGACGCGCCACCTCATCGGCGCGGCAGAACTCGCCCTCATGAAACCATCGGCCGTCCTCATCAACACCGCCCGCGGCCCGGTCGTCGACGAGAACGCGTTGGCGGATGCTCTCGAAGCCGGGACGATCTACGCGGCCGGTCTAGACGTGTACGACGGGGAACCTGTGATCAATCCCCGAATACTTGGCTCACCGCGGACGACCCTTCTTCCTCACATTGGGAGTGCAACCATCGCGACCCGCACGCGCATGGCGCGGCTTGCCTGCCAGGGCGTCTGTGACGTTCTTGCAGGGATGACACCGCCCAATGTCGTTTTGCCGGCGCCGACTGCACGCTGACGGCGACCTTTCTCATCTGAAGACATCCGGTCCCGGAGATAGCTTCGGAGCGAAAAGATACGATCAGACAGTCATTTGGATGACAGCACGACCCGGGCGGAAGAGGTGGTCTCCCTGCTAGCGGTTCGAGGACTCGCCGTTTCTGCGCTTGCGACGGTGCTGACGCTGACTCTGGTCTGCATGCTGTTGGCTCCGGGAGCAGTGACAACCGCATCTGCTGCGACTCCCGGGTGGGAAACGACGGCGAGCTTCACCCCACTCGCCAATGTCCAGGCCGTCTCCTGCGCTCCCAGCAGTTCTGCCAGCACCAGCACGTGCGTCGCCGTCGGCAATAACGAGGCGGGCGTTGCCTCCGTCATCGTGACGAACAATGGCGGATCAACCTGGTTTGATACGAACACCCCCGGCAGCGTCTTTGACCTGGATACAGTTTCATGCCCATCAGCATTGATCTGCTATGCCGGCGGAAGTTCCGGCATCATGAAGTCCAGCGACGGCGGATCCACGTGGTCAATCCAGGATCCATCCTTTCCTCCGTCTCAGATCTCGTGCTTAACAATTCTGCAATGCACCGCTGTCGGCACGTCAGGAATCGTTGCCACGGTAGACGGATCGACTTGGAACATACAGACAGCACCTGCGGGAACTGAGTTGTTGAATAGCGTCTCTTGTCCCAATGCCTTGACCTGCTATGCGGTCGGAGTCCTAAACAACGACCCGGAAATTATCGGGCAGTCCAATGGTGGCAGCTGGTCTGTACTAGATCAGCCACTAGTGGAGTCTTTGTCGAGCATTTCGTGTTTTGTTGGATCATCCTGCACCGCTGTCGGCATATCGAGCTCCGCAAGTGCGACATCCTTGAGCACTACTAACAGCGGCGCTTCTTGGACTGCTCCTACATCCCTTCCAGGCGGAAAAAGCCTCAACAGCGTTGTGTGCCAAGAGCCCGACACCTGTATCGCAGTCGGTGGGAATCTGGACTCGAGTCCTTACGTAATTTCGACCACGAGCAGTGGTCAGACGTGGTCAATTCAGACGGCTCCCGCGAATGCCGTAGACCTCACAGGTATCTCGTGCTCCAGCGAGAGTGACTGCATTGCCGTCGGTGGCACAGGGAATGCTGGCGCGGGCTCAACCATCATGGCTACGACCTCCGGAGGTAGCTCCTGGAGCTCTCAGGCACCTCCAGCAGGCATAAGTGCTATTGGCGGCGTCTCATGCCCTAGCACCTTGGATTGCTTTGCAGCTGGGGCGGACTCAGTCCTTGCCTCTGGGAATGAGGGCCATACGTGGAATCAGCAGTCCATCCCAGCTGAGGTCAGCGGCCTCAACGGAATCTCGTGTATCGGTGCAAGCGTCTGTACAGCAGTTGGATTCGGAATCTTTGGAACTGGCGCCGTAATCGGAACCACGAATGGTGGTGCTACTTGGAATCCCGAACAAGTTCCATCCGGAATTGGAGTTCTTACCTCAGTTTCTTGCGTGAGTGTGTCGACATGTCAGGCAGTCAGTGATTTCAGCGGCAGCTCACCGAACATCATCGTGACCACTGATGGTGGAAGTGAATGGGCGACCGAAACATTTGCGGCAACCGTCACCGACTTCACGGGAGTTTCTTGTGTGAATTCACAGACCTGTACTGCAGTTGGTGTGTATTCCGGTGGTCCAGGCGGCGCCATCCTCGGCACAACGGACGGTGGCACGACCTGGACACCGCAAACTGTTCCCTCGGGTGTGACCAACCTCAACGGCATCTCGTGCACGAGTGAGTCCACTTGCATGGCGGTTGGGTCTGCGGTCCTGGTCACCACCGATGGAGGCGCTCAATGGAGCGACCTCGGCAATCCAATCGGGACTACTGCCCTAGCGGGAGTGAGTTGCATCATCTCGACGACCTGCACTGCGGTCGGCGGGACGAGCATCGTCGATACCTCGAATGGTGGTGACAACTGGACCGCTCAGCCAGTGCCCTCTGTGGGGTCGCTACTGGGGGCATCGTGCGCCGATCCGGCCAACTGTGAGGCCGTCGGAACCGGCACGAACTCCGGGGGAATCATCCTCACCTTCTCCGAGCCGCCGACGGTGTCGACCTCCACCCTGACGGTTGGAACCATCGGCGTCCCGTATTCGAGTTCCCTGCAGGCAGCCGGTGGCCTGGCTCCCTACTCCTGGGCCGTCGCCTCCGGCTCGCTCCCTCCCGGATTGCAGCTTGCTTCGGACGGGACCATCAGCGGAATCCCGACCATTTCTGGCATCTATTCGGTTACTTTCGCAGTGACGGACTCGAATGGCCTGACGAACCAGGCCACGTTCGACGTCACCATCGAGCCAATCGCTGCTCCGGGTTATTGGCTTGTTGCCAG
The DNA here is from genome assembly GCA_035602795.1 of Acidimicrobiales bacterium. Classification (GTDB taxonomy): domain Bacteria; phylum Actinomycetota; class Acidimicrobiia; order Acidimicrobiales; family RAAP-2; genus Bog-473. The sequence continues at coordinate 6,181 of DATNLP010000030.1, forward strand.
TGACGGTGGGATTTTCAACTACGGCGGCGCGCACTTCTACGGCTCCACGGGGAGCCTGCAACTGAATGCGCCGATCGTCGGGATGGCGGCGACGCCGGACGCCGCCGGCTATTGGCTCCTCGCATCGGATGGAGGCATCTTCGCCTTCGGAGATGCCATCTTCTACGGCTCAGCCGGTGGCAGGCACCTCAACGCGCCGATCGTGGCCATGACACCCACGGCTGATGGCGGCGGGTACTGGCTCGTCGCCTCCGATGGCGGCGTGTTCGCGTACGGCGACGCCCGGTTCTACGGCTCCGCCGGCAGTCTCGTGTTGAACAAACCAATCGTCGGCATCGCTTCGACGATCGACGGTGGCGGGTACTGGCTCGTCGCCTCAGATGGCGGAATATTCGCCTATGGGGATGCCATCTTCGA
>DATNLP010000031.1:0-11884 GCA_035602795.1 Acidimicrobiales bacterium
CCAAGCTGTTCGAGCACCCGTGCCGCATCCAGTTCGACGTTCTGATAGCCGCCGATGTGGGCCGCCTGCTGGGCCTCCGCCGCCATCACACTGGCTCGAACGCGGTCGTCATCGCCATCACGATCGGCGAGAAGTGCCGCCCAAGCGGCTTGGGTTGTGCACACGAAGAGGGGGGAGCGCAGACGTTCATGCAATTGGAGCGCGAGTTCGAACGAACCGTTTGACTCTTCGTGCAGACCAAGGAAGTGTTGGAGGCGTCCCAAGGTGTGCGCAACGACAGGGCTCGCCGTCACGTGTGTCGTGACGAGGAGCTCGGAGTAGGGGGAGATCCGGTCCAGCACGACCTCTGCAGCCTCCGCATGTCGCGTCAACACCGCAGCTTCGGCCCAGTACTGGTGGGCCGTAGTCCAGTTACCGTCATCCGGAATCGGAAACCCCGCCGCCGCCTCGGCTTCAAGCAATTGATCACACCGGTCCACATCGCCCGCTTCTGCACAGGCGATAGCGAGCACTGCCCGATAGACGGCCAGCTTCGGTCGATTAGCAACTGCCTCTTCGACAAGCGTCAGCAGTTCCCGAATTCGACCTTGGCGGACACGGACATTGAGAAGCTGTGCGCCGTAAATAATGAAGGCGTCCTCCTGTCCCGTCTCGAGCCCGAAGTTGAGCGCCTGAGTAGCGAGCTCCTCAGCCTTGGCGAGGTCACCCTCGAGAACGGCCACCGCTGCTCGGTGAAAGACGGAGCTCCATCGAAAGCTCGCATCGGGAAATGTCTCGAGGATCTCGGCTTTCACGCGAAGCTGTTCTTCGAAGCCGTCCCTGTTTGCGTTCTCCAATTCGCAGTTGGCGAGGACCTCTCTGGTGATGAGCTGAAGGCTGGGGTCACCGACCTCATTTGCCACGCGGAGTCCCTCCGCTATCCAGGCGAGGCGCTGCGGGAGGGTCGATGGCCCGATGATGGCCCGGCAGGCGTGGACCAGCACGTGAACCATCGTCGCCGGGTCATCACTGATTCTTGCGAGAGCGACTGCCTCTTCACCCAGAGCAAGCCGGTCTTCTAGCATCTTCGAGTAGATCTGCTCAGCGCCGGACAGCGCGAGAAGACGCGCTCGCGTCCCATGATCTTCCCGACCAATTCGAAGAAGAGCTCGTTCGAGGACGGCGAGGCGCTCGTCGTCCACCGTGCCGTCGGTTCGTGATTGCCAGCCGCGGTTATTCGTGAGCGCCGCTCTAGCGAGTAGTCCGACGTCACCGGCCCGGTCGGCAGCCCAGGCTGCATCGAGAAGTGTCTCCCGGTAGGCGGCAATGCCGCTCCGCTTCTGTGCATCGCCGAGACCTACGAGCAGATCGGCCCGCGTCCGGAGGTCCGCTGACGGATCGTGATCGAAGAGCTCCAATGCCTGGATAAACCAGCGCATGGCCTCGGCCGGTGCGAAGGTGGCGAGAGCCCTTACCCCGGCCCGCCCGGCGTAGGTGACGGCCTTGGCCACATCGGTGGGCCGGGTGGCCTGGCCCCAGTGGTGGGCGAGTTCGCCTATCCGTGGTCCCGGCTCGCCCTCGGTGAGATCTTCGAGGGCTTCGGCGATAGCACGGTGGGCCCGGGCGCGGCGATTGGAGGAAAGCTCGTCGTAGAGAGTCCGTTCGATCAGAGCATGGGCGAACGTGTAGCCGTCTGCCCGATCACGATCTCGCAGAACCTGCGCAGCGACGGCCGCGTCACACAGGTCCATCAAGTCATCAGCTCCGACCTCCGCCACCCGCACGAGCAGGTCGAGGTCGAAGTCGCGCCCTATCACCGAGGCGAGTGTCAGCACACGGTACGTCTCGGCACCGAGCGAGCGCACGCGTTGCCCGACGACTTCGCGGATGCTGACCGGGAGCCCGGCCGTGCGTAGGTCTTCCGTCGCGCGCCACCGGCCGTCGTCGTCCTGGTAGATCGCTCCCGTGGCTGCCAAGTGACGGAGTAGCTCACCCACGAAGAAGGGGTTGCCTTCGGTCTCAGCCAGCAGGGCGTCGCGCAGGGCGACGCCGTCCTCGGCCAACTCGTGCCCCGCGATCAACTCCAGAAAGCCGAGCAGCTCGTTGTCGTCCAGCCCGCGTAGCGGAACACGGGTGATGCCCTGCTCACGATGTAGGGCAGCCAGCGCGCCGGCCAGCGGGTCATCGGGACCCACATCGGCGTCCCGGAAGGTGCCCACCACCAAGATGGGCAGCGGACGGTTCGTCGAGAGCACATGACGCAGGAGTTCAACCGTGGCCGCGTCAGCCCAGTGGAGGTCGTCGAGCAGCACCACGAGAGGTGTCAACTCCGAGGCACGGGCCAAGAGATCGACCACAGCCGCGTAGAAGCTGGTCCGTTCGGTCTCCTCCGATTCGTGATCTTCCGCGACCTGGGCCACCGTGCGCCGCCAGATGGCGGGCACGACTCGCCCCAAAACGGTGCCGTATTCCTCCACGTGCGCGCGCACCAAGTCGAGTGGCGCTTGCTCCACGAGGTAGCCGAGCGCTTCGGCCCATGGTTGGTACGGCACGAAGAGGTCTTCGTCGCAGCGCCCGTAGAGGACCGATGCCCCGGCTTCCGACGCCCGCATTGCAAAGCGGGCGGCGAGCGTGGTCTTGCCTATGCCAGGTTCGCCCGAAAGCAGGACGGCCCGGCGCTCGCCGGCGCGCACATCCTTCAGCGCTGCTTCTAGCGTCTCTTGTTCGGAAACTCGACCCACGTACCGTGACCTCGCGATGGACGCGACTCGCGAGGGTGCAGGGAGAACGGGGTTCTCCGTACTAGCCAAGGGCTCCCAGCGCACCCGGTACGCCGTCACGAGGCTCTCCAAGCCTTTGAGCTCGAGCTCGCCCACCAGCTCCAGGTCGAAGCCGCCACGGGATCGGGAAAGCAGGCGAACCATATCGGTGGTGAGGATTTCACCACCGTCGGCCCGGGCACACAGGCGGGCTGCCTCCACGACCGGCAGTCCGAAGTAGTCGCCCTCGTCGGACTCAGCCTCACCGACCGCCACCCCGACACGAATCGAGAGCGGTTCGGCTGAGGCGGGGCGGGCCGCTATGGCCTGCTGCATGGCCACCGCGCATGCCAGCCCAGCGCCTACTCCATCGAAGGTGGCCATCAACCCGTCGCCGAGGTTCTTGATCTCCTCGCCCCCGGCGTCCGCCACTGCGGCGCGAAGAAGACCAAAGTGCTCTCGACGCAGTCCGTCCGCCGCGTCCTCCCCGAGTCGCGAGAGGAGTTCCGTCGAACCAACGAGGTCCGTGAAGAGCACCGTGACGGTCACAGTGGCCATCGGCAGTTTTCTCCTGTCTGCAAGGGCCGTTTGAGTCTGCCACGGTGCGCCGCAGGGTGCACGCTCAGTCGTTCTGGGACTCACTCTCTCCCGACTCCGTACCGACAATTGCGTCCCGCTCCGTCCGATTTCGTCCCGCGGCGTCCCCGCGTCTCCCACGCCGCAGCCTCGTGGCCAGGAGGGAGCAGGACTCGGGGAGACTGGTTGGGACCCAAGCAGATTGCTCTTACCTGCCTGATAATGCTGAGGTCGCAAGTTCGATTGTTGCTAGCCGGGAAGAGGGGCGCTGAGGCGGATGAATCGCCCCTCTTGCTGGCCGGCCCCGGCTGGCCGCACCACATGCAGAAGTCACGTCACTGGCAGACGATCAGCACCGAATCCAGTAAAGGACAATGTCACCTGGCGGCACAAGTGACTTCCCTTGGCCCTGTGGAACGTCGAGGGAACTTCAGTCACGAGTTGATTGAAGCCCGGGGTAGCTCGGTGGTGGATGTCACAGGTCGAGGTACCACCACCACGTCGTGAGAGATCATGGATGCGATGCACAGGCTCATTCTCTGGGATATCGACGGAACCCTCCTCCACACCGGGAGCCCAGGTCGCCAGGCGCTCGAGCTCGGGGCGGCCCGCGTGGCCGCCCTCGCGGCGGTGCCTAGCGTGCGAATGAGCGGGAAGACCGATCCGCAGATCGTCAACGACATCCTCGTCGCGGCCGGTTTATCTGGGGACGATGCCGGCGACCTGATCCCGGCCATCCTGGCCGAGTCTGAGGTGCTCCTCGAATCATGGTCAAACCGCATGGCCGTCGAGGGCGGTGTCCATCCCGGCGTCAGGGACCTCCTCACCGAGCTGGATGCCGTCACGGGCGTGCGCCAGACCCTGGTGACCGGCAACATCTACCCGAACGCCCTCTGCAAGGTCCGCGCTTTTGGCCTCGACGGGTTCTTCGATGTCGAAGTCGGCGCCTATGGGACCGATCACCACGAGCGTGATCGCCTCGTCCCAATCTGTTTGGACCGGGTACGGGAACGGCGGGGCGAGACCTACGCAGCGAACGAGGTCTGGGTCATCGGTGACACGGCGAACGACCTCAGCTGCGCCCGAGCGGCGGGAGTGCGCTGTCTGTTGGTCGGAACCGGTGGTGGGGGGTTTGCTGCCGTCGACGCACTGGGCGCGGACGCGGCCGTCCACGACCTCGTCGCCACTGGTTCGCTGCTCGAGCTCCTACTCCACTGAGGCAGAATGCCTCGTGTCGATCTTCGGGACCGTCGCTGATCTGTACGACGCTGCCCGCCCCGGCTATCCGACCGAACTCTTCGATTGGTTGGGCACGTTAGGGGGCCGGACGGTCATGGATATCGGGGCGGGCACGGGCATCGCCACGGTGGAGCTACTGGCCAGGGGGGCGAAGGTGGTCGCCGTGGACGTGAGCCCGGAGATGCTCGCCCGAGCGAAGGCCCGCAATGGCGGGCTGGTCGCGCTCGTCTCGGATGGGGCACGGCTGCCCCTTCGAGACGCTTCGACGGACTGCGCATGTTTTGGCACAGTCATGGCATTGGATGGAAAAGGGCCGACGGGTGCAAGAGGTCGGCCGGATCCTGCGAGCCGGCGGTCTCTGGGCGGCCTGGTGGTCCCAGCCCAGGGCCGACGGCCAGGCGTGGTTCGAGCACTTCTGGGAGATCATCGAGTCGTCCTGCGAGGGCATCCATCGCGAGCAGCGAGACGCTGACTGGGGTCAGGAACTCATCGACTCGGGGCTTTTCCATATGCGCCCCGTCGCTACCGAGCCGTGGACGCGCCACATCGACGTCCAGGCCTGGCTCATGGACCTCCGGACGCAGAGTTACATCGCAGCCCTCGACGAAGAGCGCCGAACTGCTCTGCTCGACGAAATGGCCGAAGTGACGGACCAAGACTTCCCGGGTGGCCGGATGGTGATCCCGTACGACACGACGCTCTGGTCGGCGATCCGGGAGTAGAAGATCGGTCCCCGCTGTGGTCAGCCAGCGGTTCAGTGCGGTCGCATCAGCCTTAGGGCCAAATGAGATCTCGGCTCATGACCGGCGTGCGTGCCGAGCGCGACGATGCGCCGGTCCTCGACGAACCGATGAACCGCTGTCTCCCTGAACGCTGCGGAGGAGCGGACGGGCGAACACGATGCCGACTGCGCATTGGAGCGCCCCAGCCAGCACAAGGGGCAACCGAAGCCCGCCTATGGCAGCCAGGCTCCCCGCGAGCACGGCGCCCACCGGAAGGGCTCCCCAGACGATGCCGCGCCACGCGCTGCCGACCCTCCCCATCAGATCAGTCGGAGTGAGCCGTTGGCGGAGTGAGATCGCCACGACTGATCCGGCTGCGACCGCCACTCCCATAAGGATGAAGGCCGGGCCCGCCGTCAGCCAACCATGGGCCGCAGCCATGAGCAGGTACCCCACACCGGAGACGACGGCGGTCCCGATGAGGGTCGGTGCACTGCCAAAACGTCGGACTAGCCGCGCTGCCGTGACGCTCCCCAAGAGGTTCCCGACGGCGCCGGCCGCGAGGAAAACCCCGTACAGGGCGGGCCGGATACCCCATTCGGTGGTCGCCAGAAGCACGAGGACGCCGGTCACCATTCCCTGGAGACCGGCCAGCGACGCGACCATAAAGAGCAACACGCGTAGGCGGCGGTCGGCCATCAGGTGTTTGACCCCGTCCCACATGGACCGAGAAGACTCTGCCGTCGTCTGGGGCGGCGTCTTCAAGTGGAACCTGGCAAAGGGGAAGCACGACAGCATCAACGCGATGGATTCGCCGATGAAGGGCGCCGACTGACTCAACGCGAAGAGTGAGGTGCCGACGACGGGGCCCGCGAGATGCTCGGTCGCCGCTTCCGTACCACTCAGCACTCCGTTGGCGCGCTCGAGTGCATCGGGCTCGACGAGCGCAACAGCCATGGCCTGCATGGAGGAGTAATAGACGGCCCGGCCCGCCGAGTTCGCAAGGGCGATCACGATCAGCAACGCGATGGTCATCTGGTCGGTCAGAATCAGCAGGACGGCAACCAGAATCACGGCGGCGCGTAGGCAGTTCATCAGGGCAATAAGGGGTCCCCGTTCAAACCGGTCGGCGAACTCGCCAGCCGGGAGCGCCATGAGAAGCCAAGGAAGGCTGTCTGCCGCGACGACCAGGGACACGGCAAAGGGGCGAGGGTCCACGGCTACCGCGAGGAGCGGGACCGCCCCCAAAGCGAGTCCGTCACCCGAACTCGCAAAGACAGATCCCAGCCAAAGACGCTCGAACGACGGTCCGAGCAGGCGACCGCTCGTCCCACGGAGCAGCCTCACGACGACCGGATCACGATCGTTGAAATATCTGACCTGCGAGCGTCGGCGCTGGCTACGGATGGATCCGGTTCTTCGAGCACGTCCTGGGCGGGTCTGCCGTACCCACAGTGGACCCTCCACTGTTGTACTCGATCCAGTGGCTCTGTGTGAGGATCCTGCTCGAGTTTGGGCTCAGCACCCGACGGGTCGTGCTCGGTGGACGCGACGACGGCGGGTGTCTCCTCATTGAAGGGATCCGAAAACCCCTAAAGGCGACAGCCCGCCGTGCCGATGATGCTCCAAGCAGCACCCCGTACCAGTGCGGAACGAGGCAAATGCCTGGTTACGGCTCAAGAGTGGCGGCTCACACCGCCACTCTTCAGCCCCAAGAAGTACCAAAGTCAGCCATAACACCCCTCCTTCCGCACGTCGGTTACAGGTGGGGGATGAGAGGGCTAGCACCGTGGCAACCGGTGCCCTCCATTCCCCGCGACAAAGTTTCGCCCAACTTGCAACTCGAATGCAACCGAAAATTGGCTATTTCGTGTGCTTTTGTTGGGAAATCTCGCCAGCTTCAATTTCATTGGGGCATGGCTGAGACACGTCTGGTCGCCTAGAGAACGGGCATTGCACGATCGATCTAGGCACGACAAGTGCCCGAGCGCCCGGTCTTAGAGTGTGCGACGCGTGCGCTGACCAACCGGTAACTCGAGATGCCTCGGTACCTGGTCTTCGAAGGGTTCTCCCGATTCGAGCGGCTCAAATTCGAGCGTTGCGCCCTCCAACAGCCACTTCTGCAGATCGGCAGGCGCCATCGGCTTCGCGAGGTAGTAACCCTGGATCGAGTCGCATTCGGCGTCGGCCAACATCGCGCATGTCGTCTCGTCCTCGGCTCCTTCGGCAATCACGGTGAGACCTAGTGAGTGCGCCATGGCGATGGAGGATCGAACGATGATCGCGTTGCTCATTTCGTTGGGAAGGTTGGTCACGAAGGACCGGTCGATCTTGAGATCCTGAACCGGGAGATGATGGAGATAAGCCAGGGAGGAATAGCCCGTCCCGTAGTCGTCAATGGCAATTCGAATGCCCAGATCTGCCAGCTCTTCGAGAACTGTGCTCGCCTTGCCGAGATCCGCCATGATCTCCGTCTCGGTCACTTCGAGGGTGACCACGTCGGCCGGGAGATCGTTGGCCTGCAGGTTTCTCGCCACCCGTTCGACCAGGCTGGCGTCGGCAAACTCCCGGCCGGAGACGTTGATGGCGATTCCGATGTCGAGCCCGGCTCGACGCCAGGCGGCCAACTGCGCCAGAGCCTCCCGCAGTACGAACTCACTAATCTGGCCCATCAAGCCCATCTGCTCCGCAATGACAATGAACTCCTCGGGCGGAATCGCTCCGTGCTCGGGATGGTTCCACCTGAGCAGCGCCTCGACCTTGACGATTTGGCGCGACCGAACGTCTGCGATCGGCTGGTACGCCACACTCAACTCCGAACCAACCTCGAGCGCGTGGGTAAGCAGGCCGCCCAACATGAGCCATCGACGCATGCTTTGGTCGTGCTCGACCGAGTAGAGCTCCACGGAGCTACGGCGTTCCTTCGCCAGGTACATGGCGATGTCCGCCCTCTGCAGGAGCAGTTCTACGTCGCTTCCATGGTCGGGGGCGAGCGCGATGCCGGCGCTCGCCGTCACAGCCAGTGTCAATCCCTCCATCTGTATGGGACGTGCCATTTCGCTGTGGAGGTCCTCCACAACGGCAACTGCATCTTCTGGTCCGTCAATGTCAGCGATCACGAAGGCGAACTCGTCCCCACCCAGCCGGGCCACCGTGGCCCGGCCTCGCGCGGCACGCAGCAGGCGCTCGGAGACTTCGCACAGAAGACGGTCCCCGATGGCATGGCCCAACGTGTCGTTGACGTCCTTGAAGCGGTCGATATCGAGCAGAACGATGGCAACGCCCGGGCTGTCATTGAGAGCAGCGGCAGCACGCGTCAAGAACAACATGCGGTTGGGGAGTCCCGTCAGCATGTCGTGTGTGGCTTGGTGGGACTTGCTGTCCACCTCGTAGCGGAGCTCTTCGACCAAGCGCGCCCGCTCGAGGCTCGAGCTGGCGTGTGAGACCAGAGCTTCGAACAGTCTGAGATCGTCTTGGTCGAAGCTGTCCAACTCCTCCTCGCGGTCAATCGCGATGATGGCGCCGATCGCCGTCGCTCCGTTCATCAACGGTGCCACGATGGCGTCGCGGTACGTTCCGACGATCGGGTCAGACTCCGGACCACCTGACTCCGCCCTGTTGCTACTGAGCAGGGCCGTGCCCGTAGAGATCACCTTGGTGACGATCGACGACTCATCGAGGGTGATCGGCTCGACCCTCGGCGCGCCTTGGCCATCGACCAGGACCAGACGAGGGATACCCGACGGTTCGGCCAAGACGAGCTGAGCTCGCCGAGCCCGCATAACGTTGCAGACCTGGCGCAACACGTCCACGCTCATGGACGTGGGTTCGAGGCTCGCGGTGCTGAGTTCACGACTGAAGTCGTAGAGCCGTTGCAGCGACGCGAACCGCAAGGACAGACGCGTATAGCCCCTGTACGCAACGATGATCAGAACCGCTACCAGGATCAGTGGCAACGTCATCCACGGGTCGAACCATGCTGCGTCGAGGACGACGAACGAGAGGCAGATGCTCGCCGCGGTCAGTGTCGCCTCCATCGTAAATTCGATCGGGGTCCGGCGCGCCGTTGCAGTCCGGCCGTGCAGCCTCATCACGAACCACACTGCAATTGTGCTGAACACCGCGGTGGTGCACAGAGCCGCAGCTGCGGCCGCCCATCCTCGGAAGCTGACCGGACTCTGCGCGCCGAGGATCTCCCGGTACACGACTGCGGCAAATGCCGCGCTCAGCCCGTTCGACGTGATGTTGAACATGGCCTTCATCAGGGCCTGCCGGCGAATGACGACGAACACGAACGCATAGGCGGTGAGAATGCAGAGGACCAGAAGCGTCGGAGACAGGAACACCAGTCCCAGGAGCATCGGGACCTCGTGGAGAACGAAGAGGTAGGTGTTGCCGCGGTAGTGGAGCGACACAGGCGCCCACACCATGGCCATCGTGAGCGCGCACAGCACCACGAACATGGCCGGCTCGGGAATGAGGACGCGTATCGGGCCTAACCCATGAATGGGACCGCACGCGAGAAGCGTTACGATTCCAAGCCCCATGGCGACGGAGAGCGCGTTGATAGCCAACGCGGTCAGCGGGCCGCGCTCGTCAGGCACGGGGCCCGCGTCCCGCTCATCCGCCGACACCCGTGGGTCTTCGACGCTGTCCAGGGTTCGGTTTTCTAGCTCGTTTGTCGCATCCATCCAGGGGAGGCTTTCCCGCGGCGAACGGCCGATTCCGCCGTCACCCAGGTAATATCGGCAACAATTGCTGAGGAGTTGAGTAAAAGTTGCAATCTGGTGGCGGGTCGTGGACCGGGCTCTCCAGGCCTCTGAACAGGTATTTCTTAGTCTGCGGTTTCCCTTGGACCTCGGTGAGGGAGGTCGGGCCGGTGCCATCTTTGATCCCGGCACTTGAGGCATTCGACCCTCTGAGATGGTCAGACGGCCCCACGCGATCACCTGGGGCATAGGGTCCCGCCCGTGAATTTCAGCCGCGAGCTGCGCGACGACGTCGCAGCCGGCGACATCACGGTCACCTTTCGCCTCTGGCGCCAGCCTCACGCCAAGGTCGGCGGCCGCTACCACGTCGGTCATTCCGTCATCGAGGTGGACAGCATGGACTTGGTCGTTTTCTCGGACATCTCTGGGGTCGACGTGCGTCGCGCCGGCGAACCGGACCGTGAATCCTTGCGGAAGCGGGCGGCTCACGCTGGGCCGATCGATGACACCACCCTCCTCTACCGCATCGGTTTCCACGTCGTGAAGTAACTCACGGGGCCACCCGCGGTCTCCTCGCGGCGTCGTCGACGGTGTCGGCGGATGTGACCCGAGCCTCCCAAAACTCGGGGGGCTGGGCGGCCCCGGCGATGACAGACGCCACCGCGACGCGGGACCCCTCTGGCGGCTGGCGGCAGCCCGTGCGTGTTCGTAGTGCCCGCCGATAGGGTCTAGTGCGTCGCGGAAGAACCACACCATCGCGGCGCACCGTCGCCAGGGACGAGGAGGTCTGACATGCAGCAACGGCCCATCGGGAACCGGACCGTGAGCGCCATCGGCCTGGGCGAGATGCCGCTGTCCATTGAAGGCCGACCCGACCGGAAGCAGGCGATCGCCACCATCCACGCGTCGCTCGACGCGGGCGTCACCATCATCGACACCGCCGACGCCTACTCGCTCAACACCCGCGAGCACGGTCACGGCGAGGCGCTGGTCGCCGAGGCGCTGGCGGCCTACCGCGGCGCTACCGACGACGTGCTCGTGGCCACCAAGGGCGGGCACCGGCGCCCCGGTGACGGGAGCTGGACCGTGCACGGCGATCCTGCCTACCTGAAGGAGGCATGCGAGGCCTCGCTCAAGGCACTGGGCGTGGACGCCATCGGGCTGTACCAGTACCACCGCCCCGACCCGAAGGTGCCCTGGGCCGAGTCGGTCGGCGCCCTCGCCGACCTGCTCGACGAGGGCAAGATCCTCATGGCCGGGGTCTCGAACGCCACGGTGGAGCAGATCGACGAGGCGCAGCGCGTCCTCGGGGGCCGGCTGGCCAGCGTCCAGAACCAATTCTCGCCACGCTTCCGGTCCTCGGAGGGCGAGCTCGAGCACTGCGAGAAGCTCGGGATCGCGTTCATACCCTGGAGTCCGCTCGGTGGCATCGGCCGCGCCGACGCCATTGAGCGCAGCCACCGCGGTTTCGCCGAGGTGGCGGCCGAAGTCGGGTCGACGCCCCAGCAGGTGACCTTGGCCTGGATGCTGGCCAAGGGCTCACGGGTCATCCCGATCCCGGGCAGCAGCCGACCCGAGACGGCCGTCGCCTCGGCAGCCGCAGCGGACCTCACCCTCACGGCAGAACAGGTGGCCCGCCTCGACGCCTCCTGACGGAGGGCGGGCGGAACAGAAGGGCTCCCCCACGTGTTGTATACGTGTCGTCGCTGGGGGTCTTAGTGCCCCCAACAGAGAAAGAGATCGCCATGCCTGCTGTGACCGTCCCTGACACCCTGGTCCTTCCCCGCATCGAGCCGTCGCCCGAGGATGCGGCGGCCATCCGGCCCGTGCGGTCGGTGACCGACGCACCCTCCGGATTCGAGGGCGAAGGCTTCCCGGTGCGACGCGCCTTCGCCGGCGT
>DATNLP010000032.1:0-4642 GCA_035602795.1 Acidimicrobiales bacterium
CCTGGAGTCGGTGACGGTCGGGCCGCCCATCGCGGCGTCGATTCGCACCGGCCTGGCGCTCGACAAAGTGCCGATCGGCGCGGCGGGCGACGGACCCTGGGCCATGCTCGACGAGCACGGCTCCCTGCTGGCGGTGTACGAGGCCACCGGTACGGACCGCATCCGACCGGCGGTCGTCCTGGCCGGCCACTGAGCGCGGCCGGACTACCCTCGCAACCGATGCCCGGCACCGCGGTCACCATCGGGGCCTACGACGGGGTCCATCTCGGGCACCGGTCCCTCCTGCGCGACCTGCGGGAGCGCGCGGCCGCCGCCGGGCTCTCCACCGTGGTGGTCACCTTCGACCGCCACCCCGCCTACGTGGTGCGGCCGGAGTCGGCGCCCAAGCAGCTGACCAGCCTGGAACAAAAGCTCGAGCTGCTGGCCGAGTGCGGCATCGACCGGACGGTGGTGGTGCCCTTCGACAAGGCGCGGGCGGACGAGTCGGCCGAGGACTTCGTGCGCGAGGTGCTGGTCGAGGAGCTGGAAGCGCGCCTGGTCGTGGTGGGGGAGGACTTCCACTTCGGGCACGGCCGCCGGGGCAACGTCGGGCTCCTGCGCCGGCTCGGGGCCGAGCACGACTTCGACGTCGTCGGAGTGGCGCTCACCGGCGACGGCGCCGAGGCGGTCTCGTCGACACGCATCCGCGCCCTGCTGGCGAAGGGCGACGTCGAGGTGGCGGCGGCGCTGCTGGGCCGGTCGCACGAGGTGCGCGGGCCGGTGGTGCGGGGCGACGGCCGTGGCGGCCCTGAGCTGGGGTTCCCGACGGCCAACGTCGCCGTGCCCGACGACATCGCCCTGCCGGCCGACGGCGTCTATGCCGGCTATTACACCCGGCCCGACGGGACGGTGCACCGGGCGGCCATCGGGGTGGGGCGCCGGCCCACCTTCTACGAGCCCGGCACGTCGCCGGTGCTGGTGGAGGCCTACCTCCTGCACTTCGACGGCGACCTCTACGGCGAGGAGGCCCGGGTGTCGTTCGCCCATCACCTGCGGGACGACCGCCGCTTCGACTCGGTACAGGACCTGGTGACCCAGATGAGGGCGGACGTGGAGGCGACCGAGAGAGTGCTGGCCGCAGCCGATCTTCCCTGATCAGCAGGGGGCTGCTACCATGGATGGCGTCCGGGGCAGGTTCCCGGCGCACTCCGACGACGTTTCCGAGGTTTCTTCCTTCATGCCCGACACGCAGACCACCATCGCCGAGTACCGGCTCCACGACACGGACACCGGTTCACCCGAGGTGCAGATTGCGTTGTTGTCCGGCCGGATCAACCACCTCACGGAGCACCTGAAGGAGCACAAAGGGGACCACCACACCAGGCGCGGGCTGATGAAGCTCATCGGCCAGCGTCGCCGGCTGCTCGACTACGTCCGCAAGAACGACGTCGAGCGCTACCGCTCCATCATCAGCCGTCTCGGCATCCGAAGGTAGCGGAGCACCACAGAAACGGGCGTCTCGAGCAGCTGGCTGCCAGTCGCCGGTCACTTCCGCACGCGAGGTGGTCGACCACTGGGAACCAGATCAGCAGATGCCCCCTACATACGAGGAGCATCATGACTGATGCCATTTCCGTGTCGGCCCCGATCAGTGGGACCGACCTCACCATGTCGTTCGAAGCGGGTCGGTTGGCCCAACAGGCCGACGGCTCCGTGCTGGCCCGCATCGGCGACACGGTTCTCTTGGCCACCGCCACGGCGGCCCGCTCGGTCCGGGAGGGCACCGATTTCTTCCCCCTCACGGTGGACATCGAGGAGCGGACCTACGCCGCCGGCAAAATCCCCGGCTCGTTCTTCCGCCGCGAGGGCAAGGCCTCGGACCAGGCCATCCTCACCGACCGCCTGATCGACCGCCCGCTGCGCCCGTCGTTCCCCGAGGGCTTCCGCAACGAGGTCCACATCGTGGGCACCATCATCGGGGCCGACCAGGAGAACCCGCACGACGTCCTGGCCATCAACGCGGCGTCCGCCGCGCTGATGCTCTCGGGCATCCCCTTCGACGGCCCCGTCGGCGCGGTGCGGGTCGCCTACACGACCGAGGGCACCTGGATTCCCCACCCGACCTTCGAGTTGGGTGAGGCCTCGACCTTCGAGCTGGTCGTCGCCGGCCGTGCGCTGAGCGAGGACGCCGGGGCCGAGATCGCCATCATGATGGTCGAGGCCGGCGGCACCGAGAAGTCCTGGTCCTACTACGAGGACGGTGCGCCGAAGGTGACCGAGGAGGTGCTGGCCTCGGGCCTCGAGGCGTCCAAGCAGTGGATCCGCGAGTCGATCAACCTGCAGCGTCAGCTGGTGGAGGCCTACACGGCGGCACGGGGGCCGATCGAGACCATCCCGTACCAGACCTTCAGCGACTACGAGGACGACGTGTGGGCCCGGGTGGAGGCGGTGGGCACCGACCCCATCGCCCAGGCCAACCTGGTGACGTCGAAAGCCGAGCGCAACGCCGCCCTCGACCAGGCGGGCGAGCAGATCCGCGCCACCCTGGGCGACGAGTTCGCCGACCGGCCCGGTGAGGTCAAGGCGGCCATCCGCTCGCTGACCAAGAAGCTGGTGCGCAAGCGCATCGTCGAGGACGGCGTCCGGGTGGACGGCCGCGGCGTCGCCGACATCCGGCCCCTCTCGGCGGAGATCGACCTGCTCCCCACCGCCCACGGATCGGCCCTCTTCCAGCGGGGCGAGACCCAGGTCCTCAACGTGACGACGCTCGGCATGCCCCGCATGAACCAGCTGCTCGACACCATCACCCCGGTGGAGTTCAAGCGCTACATGCACCACTACAACTTCCCGCCCTACTCGACGGGCGAGACCGGCTTCATGCGTGGCCCCAAGCGCCGGGAGATCGGACACGGGCTCCTGGCCGAGCGGGCCCTCCTGCCCGTTGTCCCCAGCCCTGAGGAGTTCCCCTACACCCTGCGCGTCGTCTCCGACGTGCTCTCCTCCAACGGCTCCACGTCCATGGCATCGGTCTGCGGGTCGTCGCTGTCGCTGATGGCGGCCGGCGTGCCGCTCAAGGCAGCAGTGGCCGGGATTGCCATGGGTCTCGTCTACGACGGGGGCACCTACGTCACCCTCACGGACATCCTCGGCTCCGAGGATGCCTTCGGCGACATGGACTTCAAGGTGGCCGGCACCGCCGACGCCGTCACGGCACTGCAGCTCGACACGAAGATCGACGGGCTGCCGGCCGACGTGCTGGCCAAGGCCCTGCTCCAGGCCAAGGAGGCCCGACTCATCATCCTCGGGGTCATGGCCGGCGCCATCGCCGAGCCGCGTGATCATGTCGCCAACAGCGCCCCGAAGATCGTCTCCATGGAGATCCCGATCGACAAGATCGGCGAGGTCATCGGGCCCAAGGGCAAGGTCATCAACACGCTCCAACAGGAGACGGGCGCCGACATCGCCGTGGACGACGACGGTGTCGTCGGCACGGTCACCATCGGTGCCAAGGACGGCAACGCGGTGGAGGAGGCGCGCCGTCGCATCTCGCTCATCCTCGACCCGCCGACCGCCGAGGTGGGCGCCATCTACGCCGGCAAGGTGGTCAACATCACCAAGTTCGGTGCCTTCGTCAACGTGCTGCCCGGTCGCGACGGCCTGTTGCACATCTCGAAGCTCTCCGCCCTGGCCGGCGGCAAGCGCATCAACAACGTCGAGGATGTGCTCACGCTCGGCCAGCCTCTCGAGGTGCGAGTGGACGACATCGACCCGCAGGGCAAGGTCTCGCTCTCGCTGGCCAACGCCCCCGCGATGGCCGCTGCGCCGGCGGGCAACGGCGACGCCGCGCCAGCTGCGGCTGCGGCTGCGGCGCCGGCGACCGGCGAGAACGGCCTCTCCTTCGAGGACACTTTCGAAGCCGAGCTCGTGGCCGACCTCGGCGACCTCGGCCCGGGAGCGGCCGACCGTGGCAGTGACCGCGGGAACGACCGCGGCAGCGACCGCGGCAACGACCGCCGCCCGCGCAGCCGATCGCGTCGTCGTTGATCGAGACCTCCGTCCTGCCGTGCGGCGTGCGCCTGGTCACCGAGACCATGGCGGACGTCCGCTCGGTGGCGGTGGCCTACTGGGTCGGCACCGGCTCGCGTGACGAGCCCGACGACCTGGCCGGGGCGTCGCACTTCCTGGAGCACCTGCTATTCAAGGGGACGGAGCGGCGGTCGGCCGCGGCCATCGCCGAGGAGCTCGACGAGGTGGGCGGCGACTGCAACGCCTTCACGACGAAGGAGTACACCACCTTCTACGTACGCCTGCTCTCGGAGCACTTGGCCCTCGGGCTCGACATCCTGAGCGACATCATGTGGGCGCCGGCGCTGCGGTCGGAGGACATTGAGGCGGAGCGGGCGGTCATCCTCGACGAGATCCTCATGCACGCGGACGAGCCTTCGGACCTGGCGTCGGAGCGCTGGCAGTCGGCGATGTTCCCCGACCACGCCCTCGGGCGCGACACGCTGGGCACGGCCTCGTCGGTGCAGCGCATCGGCCGCGACGAAATTCGCTCCTTCTTCGAGCTTCACTACCGCCCGACCAACATGGTGGTATCAGTGGCCGGCGACTGCCGGCACGAGGCCGTGGCCGCCGAGCTCGAGCGGCGCTTCGCCGGCGC
>DATNLP010000062.1:0-5894 GCA_035602795.1 Acidimicrobiales bacterium
GGTGGCCGCGGCCGTGCGCCGGCCGGTCGAGCGGGTGCGCGAGGACTTCGTCCGCGGGACCTTCCTCGGCGCGGAGGAGGCCGCCGAGTACGGCCTGATCGACGAGGTGGCGCGGCCCGACGCCCCCATCCACCCGCTCCCGGGCTCCGCCCGGGCCGAGGGTCCACCCATGGGGTTCCGGCCCCAGCACTGAGCCGGCCGTGGTCGCCTCAGGCCACGCCCAGCACGACGCGAACCTGCTGCCTACGATGCGGCCCATGGCCTCACCGACGTCGCCTGCGCCCCGCCTTGATCCGCTGCCACCCGAACAGTGGGACGAGCGCCTGACCCGCCTGCTGGCCGCCTCGGGGGGCGGGACCGAAGAGCCGATGCACATCTTCGCCACGCTGGCCCGCAACGCCGACCTCTTCTGGCGCTGGATCGGCTTCGGTGGCGCGCTGCTCGTCGGGGGCACGCTGCCGCCTCGCCTGCGTGAGCTGGTCATACTGCGCACCGCCTACCGCTTCGACGGGCGCTACGAATGGGCCCAGCACATCGGGCTGGCCGAACGCGAAGGCGTGAATCCCGACGAGCTGGTGGCGCTCGGCGGCGACCTCGACCAGTCACCGGTCGAGTGGAGCCCGCTCGAGCGCGCCGCGCTGGCCGCGGTGGACGAGACGGCGGACGACGGCGCCGTGTCCGACGCCACCTGGAGCGCCCTGGCCCGCGAGCTCGACGAGAGCAAGCTCATCGAGCTGCTCATGCTCATCGCCCACTACATGATGCTCTCCACCGTCCTGCGCTCCTTGCGCATCCCCCTCGAGCCCCGCGCCGAGGCGCTTGCCGCGTCCGTGCCGGCGGGGCCGCCTGCGTGAGGCCGTCGGCGATGCCGCGGCTGCACCCGGGAGTGGCTCGATGAGCGCCATGCTCCAGGGCCGCTGCATCACCGTGGTCGGCGCCGGCACCCAGCCGTCGCGCGACCCCGATGCGCCCGTCGGCAACGGCCGCGCCATCGCCCTGCGGGCGGCGCGCGAGGGCGCCCTGGTGGTCTGCGTCGACAAGGACGAGGCGGCGGTCGAGGAGACGTGGCGCCTGATCACCGAGGAGGGTGGGAAGGCGGCCATCGTGGTGGCCGACGTCACAACGGAGGAGGGGTGCCGGCTGGTCGTCTCCGACGAGGGCGACCCGGTGGCGGACGGACTCGTGCTCAACGTGGGCACGGGCTCCGGCATGGGCATGGCCGGCACGTCGCTCGACGACTGGGACCGCACCTTCGCCCTCAACCTGCGCGCGCACTTCATGCTCGCACGCCGGGCGGTGGTGACGCTGCCCGACGGCGCCTCCATCGTGTTCATCGGGTCGGTCGCCGGCATCCGGCCGGGCAGCCGCATCCCGGCCTACGACGCGTCGAAGGCGGGCCTCATCGGCTTGAACCGCCACGTGGCCGTGGAGGGGGCGCGCCGCGGCATCCGGGCCAACGTCCTCGCCCCGGGGCTGATCGACACCCCGCTGGGCCGGGCCGCCTCGGCCGGGCGCCCGTCGCGCACCCGGACCCCGGTGCCGCTCGGCCGCCAGGGCACCGCCTGGGAGGTGGCCGCGGCCGCCCTGTTCCTGCTGTCCGACGAGGCCAGTTACATCACCGGCCAGGTGCTCGCGGTCGACGGGGGGCTCACTTTGGTATGAGCGCGCACTCGGCCCAGCCGCGCTCGGGGACGCAGCACCACGCCAAGACGCCGCGCCTGGGCCGACGCATGGCCCGCTTCAACCGGGCCGTCTCCAACAAGGTGACCATCCACCTGGCCGGCTTCCTGCCCGACATGGGCATCGTCACCCACGTGGGTCGCCACACCCACACCGTCTACCGCACGCCGGTGAACGTCTTTCGCACTAAGGACGGCTTTCGCTTCGCGCTGACCTACGGCCGCGATGCCGACTGGGTGCGCAACGCACTGGCCCATGGCGCCGTGCGGCTGACCACCCGGCGCCAGGCGTACGAGCTGACCGAGCCCGTGATCGTCACCGATCCGCATCACCAGCACGTGCCTCTGCCCGCGCGCTGGATGCTGCGCCTGATGCGGGTGACCGACTTCATCGACTTCCACCGGGCCGGAGCCTGAGCTCGGAGCCCGAGCCCGAGCCCGAGCCCGAGCCTCGGCCAACCGGACCCCTGGCGGGACCCACGGCCCAGGTCAGCCGGATCTTGTCCCGGCGAGGCAACCTTTTGAGCCTTCCCGAGGGTTGAAAGAGTGGTGAGGAACCGCAGTCGACAGAGCCCAGCCCGGCAGGAGTTCGATCAGTTCGTGGCGGATTCCGTCGAGGGGCTGCTGCGCGCCGCCTACCTGATCGCCTGGGATTTCGCCGAGGCCGAGGATCTTGTACAGGAGTGCCTCCTGCGCATGGCCGACCGTTGGCCTCGCGTGCGCACCATGGAGCACCCGGCCGCCTACGGCCGCAAGGTGCTCGTCAATCTCGCCCTCGACGAGGGAAGGCGTCGCACCCGCCGGCGCGCCGAGCTCGACTCGTCACGCACTCATCCCGTTGACCAGCAGGAGGACCCCGACGCGGTACGGGTGCTGGGGTGGGTCGAGACCGGCACGGATCTCTCGAGGGCGCTGGGGGAGCTCGCGCCGCGCCAGCGGGCGGCGCTGGTCCTGCGGTACTTCGACGACCTCTCCGAGGCGCAGACGGCAGACGTCATGGGCTGCTCGGTGGGCACCGTCAAGAGCACGACCTCGCGGGCGCTCGAACGGCTCCGGGGTGTCGTCGATCGGCAGGGATTGCAGTGGACAGCGACAGAACGTCCCACACAGAAACCGGAAGGGAGCGTCACACGATGAAGACGGAGTTCGAGACAGAGTTGAGCCAGGCGTTGGCGGCGCGAGCCGCGGGCCTGCCGCCGGGCGCCGCCGCCCGCCTGCGCGCCACCGACTACCACCCCCGTGAGCATCGGCTGCGTGCACCGACGCTCGGGGTCGGCGTGCTGGCCGGCGCGGCGACAGCGGGGACGGTGCTGGCCGTCGTGCTCGGAGGGAGTGCTCCGGCCTTCGCAGGTTGGAGCGCCACGCCGACCTCCGATACACCTTCCTCGTCCGCCGACGCGAGCTGCCAGAGCCAGTTGGGTTCCGCGCCCAGCGCCCCGGGAGGTGCCGCCGCCGGCTCTGCCGGCTGGCAGAACGTCCTCACCGACGTACGCGGACCTTTCACCGTGGAGCTCTTTCAGGACGGTGACATCTATGCCGCCTGCTTCACCAGCTCATCGTTCACATTGGTCAACCAGATCTCGTCCAGCGCCGACTCGACGGGCGCCGTCGGAAAATCCAGCCTGCGTGAGTCGGCCGCGAGCGCGGCTGCCGGCACCGCCACGTCCAACGTGACCCTCGGCACCACCAGCTCGGGTTCTCTCCAGCAGGTCCAGCAGAACCATTTGACGACGGCGAGTGACGGACCGTACACGCTGGTCGAAGGCCGCACCCGGTCTGGCGTCAGTGGCGTCACGCTCATCCTCGACGGCGGGCAGGACGTCGTCGCGACGGTGGCCGACGGCTGGTTCGTCGCCTG
Source organism: Acidimicrobiales bacterium (assembly GCA_035602795.1). GTDB lineage: Bacteria > Actinomycetota > Acidimicrobiia > Acidimicrobiales > RAAP-2 > Bog-473. The sequence continues at coordinate 3,538 of DATNLP010000062.1, forward strand.
GTGGCCGGGCGGCGGCAACATCAGCTCGGCCCAAGTCACGACGGCGGCCGGGACGTCGACCCAGCCTCTGGACCAGCAGTCGCCGCCGGCGCCGCCTCCTGGCGGCTCGTCTTCCTCAGGAGCCTCGTCGAACTCGGGCAACTCCGGCACTTCGGGCAGTACGGGTCCTGGCTCCGGCCCTGGCGCCGTCGCCGTCCAGGGCCGCAACAGCGGCAACAACGGCAACAACGGCAACAGCGGCAACAGCGGCAACAGCGGCAACAGCGGCAATTCCTGATCTGTGGCCTGTCAGACCACCACTTCCATGCGCAAGCCGCGCTCGTCGTAGTCGCCACCCAGCTGCAGGTGCGCACCGAGCGCGAAGCGCCGGGCCGTCCAGGCGCCGACCATGGCGTCGAGCACGTCGTCGGGCTGTGCGCCCGGCATCCGGTCTCGGGACAGCTCGCCGGCCCAGGGGAACACGGTGTGCAGCGCCTGCAGCCGCTCGTGGCGGCCCTCCGGGGTGCTCTTGTGAAAGCGCATGGGGGCGCCGCCGAGCTCGGCGAAGCTGACCTCAGGGTGCATCTCGAAGAGCTGGTTCTGCAGGCGAGGTGACTGCAGTGCGTCCACCTCGCGGATCTTCGGGAGGATGTTGAACAGCTGCCTCGATACGGCCTTCCCGCACACCTTCCGCGAGATCGCACAGGCCTCGGCGTACGTCTCGGCGGCCAGCACGGACCGCACGGGGGCGGGGAACACCGAGCTGGTGCGGGGCCCGAGGCGCCGGCGTGCCTCGAGATCGGCCTGGCGCGGGTCACGCGGGGGCAGTCCGATCGGGATGTCGATGGCGGCCGCGGCCACCCAGCCCGACTCGATCCCCCGGATGACCTCGACCAGGTCGGGCACGACCTGGACCACCGGTGCCGCCATGCCTTCCTGCAGCACCAGGGTCACCACGACCCATCCCGAACGACAGCCGTCGAGGCCGCACACCGTTCGTTCCACGCCCTCTCCCACTAGTTGATAGTGCCCGCGACCGCGCCATCGGACCGCACCACACCGCAGCACCGCACAGCATGGCGGCCCGGCCGTTGCAGGGCGCGGATCCCTTTCGTCCCGCCCCTCGCAGCACCGCTCAGCCCCGCCGCCCCCCGCCGCCCCCCGCCGCAGCACCGCACGGCTAGCCGCGGGAATCAGTCGAGCGTGGCCTGGTTGACAGCGTCCTGCGGCCGCAGCGTCACGGTGCGTCCGATCAGCTCGTCGGTCTCGGCCCCGGCCAACGCCTCGACCCCGCCGTCGAGGAGTGCGTAGCAGCGTCCCCCGCCGGGCAGGTCGCACACGAGCAGCGCCCGCTCGGGCGCCCCGTCGCGCCCGTGCAGCACCGAGTAGGTGGCCACCACCGCCCGCCCTTCGGGCGACCCCACGATCGGCACCGGCTCGGCCGCCGCCACGTAGGGCGCCGGGTCGGACACCACGCCACCACGAGGCGGCTCGGCCGACCACACGCCGTAGGCGTGCTTCTGCATGTGCATGCCCACCCCGCTCACCACGCCGCAGGAACCCGGGTCGGCCCGCAGGGTCTCCACCATGGCCGCCAACGAGTGCGTCATGTAGTTCGAGCCCGGTCCGCCGTGATATGGCAGCCCGCCCGTCTGCGTCACCGCCGCCGCACGAGGATCGTCCTCGCTCACGCCGAGAGCGTCGAGCGCGAAGCACACCGAGGACGCGAAGCACGAATAGAGATCGAGATACGCCACGTCGTCCACCCCGATCCCGGCCCCGCGCAAGGCCGCATCCGCCGCCGCCGCCATGGCGGGGGAGCGCCACAGCTCCGGGTGGCCGGCCACGTGCGCCGGGTCTTCGGCGTAGCCCCAGCCGCGCAGGTACACCCGCTGCGACTCGGGCACGCCCCACGTGTCGGCGCGCTCGGCCGACGCCAGCAGGACGGCCGCCGCCATGTCGACGTCCATGATGGAGGTCATGAGCTTCGTGTAGGGGTAGGCCACCATGCGGTTGTCGGCCGTGGCCTCGGACAGCTCGGCGGCCGACCGGGCGATGGGGAACCACGCATGCGGGCTCGCCGCCGCCACCTCGGTCATGGGCGCCATCACCCGCCCCAGCGCGGCCCGGTGCGCGTCCAACCCCCGCCCCAGCTGCGCCCGCCGGGCGTTGTCGAACAGCGCGAACGTCAGGTAGGCCTCGAACACCGAGTGGCTGATCTCGGACGGGTCGAACTCCATGTCCATCGGGAAGGGCCGCTTCTCCGCCGGCCGGTACGACCACTGCGGCCGCTCGCCGGCCTTCTTGAGCCGGCGCACCGTGGCCAGGGCCTCCGCGCCGACCAGCAGTGCGCCGTCGAGGCGGCCTGCCCGGATCTC
>DATNLP010000489.1:0-5288 GCA_035602795.1 Acidimicrobiales bacterium
CCCTGGCGGGTGACCAACACCGGCAGCCGCGCCCCGGCCACGGTGGCGGCGACGAACACGAGCGTGGCGAAGATCAATACGGCCGGCGACCCGCCCAGCTTGTAGAGGATCACCCCGGGCACCGACACGACGAACCCGCTCACCGTGCCGAGCAGCGTCAGCCGGGCGTTCAGCGTGGCGTACCCCGCCTGCTCGCCCGATTCGTCCGGCCCGTTCAGCGCCGACATCTCGGGGACCAGCGCACCCTTGGTGACCAGGTAGAGCTTGGAGCAGACCAGGACGCAGAAGGCCAGCGGGAACAGCAGGAAGCTGTGTAGGTGCGTCGCCATCAGCGGGCACAGGATGATCCGGCCGGCGCCCGACGCCACCACCATGATCCGGCGTGCGCCCCGGTTGCGGTCGATGAGCGGTCCGAGCAGCGGCGACACGATGGCGAACGGGGCGATGGTGAAGAGCAGGTACAGCAGCACCTCGTGGTCCGCCGCGTCGGGCGATATCGAGAAGAAGAGCGACCCGGCGAGCGAGATCGTGACGAGCGTGTCCCCGCCGAGCATCGCCGATTGCACGAGCGACAGCCGCCCGATGGGATGGGTCTGGTCGAACAGGTCCTTCCGGGCCTGCCGGGCCATGTCCTTGAATTGCTCGATTTTGGGCGCCATCGCCACCACGCCAATGTACGGTGTGCCGTGACCGTCCATGCGTACGTCTTGATCCAGACGGACGTCGGCAAGGCGGTTCACGTGGCCGAGCAGGTCAACGCCGTGGACGGCGTGATAGCGGCCGAGGTGGTGTCCGGGCCCTACGACGTGATCGCCACCTCCGTGGCGGCGTCCATGAACGAGTTGGGGCGGATGGTGGTGCGGGACATCCAGCAGATCGAGGGGATCACCCGCACCATCACCTGCCCGGTCGTCGCCATGTGAGGAGCGGCGGACCGGCACGGGGCACCCCCCGTCCTATGCGGCCGTCGGCGGGGGTGCCTCTCCGGCCTGGCTCGGCGGCGTCCACTGCAGTTCGGGACGGTCGAGCGCGATGCTGTGGTCCAGCGCCACCACTTCCGCCGACGGCTCGAGCCCGCATTCCTCCACCAGGATGTGGTGGAGCCGCTGGAAGGCACGCCCCGCCTCTGCCTTCCGGCCCGCGCGGTAGAGCGCGAGCATGAGCTGGGCCCAGCGCCGCTCTCGCAGCGGCTCGGCCTCCACCGCGGCATGCAGGTCCGCCACGACGTCCTGGTGCTGGCCGAGCTGCAGGCGACCCTCGAAGAGATCCTCTTCTGCCGCGCCCTTGCGCTCCCGGAGTCCGACCACCTCGGCGGTCCCGCTCGGGCCACCGGCCAGCTCGACCAGAGGCTCACCGCGCCAAAGGTCCAGCGCCCGCGACAGCTCCGCCACGGCCAACCCCGGATGCCCCGACGTCAGCAGCGTCCGGCCACGGGTGGACAAGCGTTCGAAGCGGAACACGTCGACCGAGTCCTTCGGCCCCTGCAGCCGGTAGCCCTGCGCCGTGGTCTCGATCGCATCCGCGGGCAGGTGTTTGCGCAGTCCGGAGACGTGCATCTGCAGGGCCTTGTTCACGGTCTTGGGTTCGTCGTCGCCCCACAGGGCCCATTCGACGTCAGGGGTCGGGACGGGCGTTCCTATCCGCAAGGCCAGCAGGGACAGGAGGGCGCGTTCCTTGGGGGCGGTCACGGCGACCTCCTCGCCGCGGACGCGCAGCCGGAGCGGCCCCAGGAGGTCGACCTCCACCTGGCGCCGATTCGGCGCCAGGTTGCGGGTGTCCTTGGAAGGGCGGCTCTCGAGCTCGAGCGGGGCGACCTCGGGCGCGTCCAGCCGTTCGATGGTGAGCGTGGTCCAGGCGCCCACGTGGATGCGATCACCATCGGAGAGCGCGACCGGTTGGTTGGGGGGAACGGGGTCGTGGTCGTCGTTGAGGTAGGTCCCGTTCGTGGACTCCTGGTCGACCAGCGCCCAGTGGCCTTCGGGCTGGCGCAGCAGGACGGCGTGGTGATGGGAGACGCCCGTGTCCTCGAGCGTGTCGGAGAGATCGATGTCGGGCCGGATCGCCTTTGTCTTGCTCCGGCGACCGATCCGGATGTGGTCACCCATGAGCGGGATCCGCCGGGAGGACGTCTTCTCGGGGAACCCCGTCCCGCCCGGCTCCTGCAGGTCGTAGAACTCGCGGTCGGGCCGGACGACGACCTCCCAGTTCTCCTCCACCCAGGGCGCAGAGCTGTCGGGAGCACCGACCACGAACCCGCACTCGTCACACGCGGTGCCGGTGCCCTTGGCCGACCCGCAGTTGGGGCACCGCTCCGCCTGGGGCGCAGGGACGTGGGACGACGCCGGCATCACGGCGCCGCAGATGCTGCAGTAGTCCGGCGTCTCGGTCGTGTGGCCGTTCGGGCAGGTGGCGCTCACGGGTCCTCCGGCGCAGGCTTGGCCGTGCGGGACGTCCGCGTCGACTTCGTCTCGATGATCATGACGTCGACGTCGTCGACGTTTCGACGCGGGCGGACCCGGCCCGTGGCCCGGTCGTCGACTTCGAACATCTTCGACAGGCGCTCCAGCACGTCCTCGTTGCCGGCCTCGTGGGCCATCCGAACGGCCCGCCCGGCGCGGTTGGTAGCCGAGTCGAGGTCGCCCGCTCGGAACGAGTCGACGACCTCTTGGATCACGTCGGCCAACTCCTCTTCGTTCATGGCCTGGGCGACCCGGCGGTTCATTTGGGTCGACTTCGCCACGTCATCGGTCCAGATGGCTTTGACCAGACCCTGCTCGCCCGGCTGGCCGCCGACGACGAGGGTGATCCGCGCCGCCAGCATCTCCTCGTCGACCTCTTTGGCGGGCACCTGCACGCTGAGGAAATAGTCGCGCGACTCGTCCCCCCACGAACCGGTGGCGTACTCGCCGACGAGAGGGTCGACGTCGACTCGGGTGCTCGTCAGATCGAGCTGCGGCTCCATCTGTTTGAGCAGGACGACGTCGGCCAGCTTCGGCGTCCAGATCCGCAGACCGACGGACACCCGCTTGCTCAGGGCGGCACGCATCATGCTGGAGAAGTCATCCTCCAGACCCTCCGGCTTGGCGACGATGTCGTAGGTGCCCATGAGGGCCGTGGCCACCTTGCGTAACTCGGCGACCGCCCAGTCCGCGCCGACCCCCCGGCAGTCGCATTGGAACGCGCCTTCGACAGCAAGGAGCGCGGCATCGAGCTCGTCGGGGCTTTCCGTCTCGTTCTTGCCGTCGGTGAGCAGGATGGCATGCCTGATTCCCGGCGCATCACCGAACGTCTCCGCCGCGAGCGTGATCCACGCGCCCATGGCTGTCCCCCCACCCGCCGAGAGACCCTTAACGACCGTCTTGGCCGAGGTCCTGTTCTGTGGAGACGACACCGCGAGGTCAGGCCTACCGCCGCGGTACCCGGGGAACATCAGCGCGGCCCTGTGGTTGCCGGCGATAACCCCGAATCGCACCCCGTCCGGGACGCAGTCGATGGCGGCCGACGTCGCCTGTTTCGCGGCACGGAGCTTCTTCCCACTCATCGAACCGGACGCGTCGACGATGAACAGCTCAGAGCGCTCGGTGTCCGTCGCCATCGCCATGGCCCCGGCCGACCCGGTCCCCGTTCCGGTCACCGTCACCACGGCGTTCATCACCTGTCCGTGTCTGGGCAGAAACTCGTTCTGATAGCACTCGATGCGGAACTCGGTCATGGCGTCATCCCCCTTCGCCGAACATGCTCACGGGGCTCCCGGGCCCAACGGCACGACGGCGACCGTGACGTTGTCGTGCCCGCCGGCGCGCAGCGCGGCGTCGGTGAAGACGCGCGCCAGCTCCAGCGGGCTCCCCTGGCCTTCCGGGATCAGGCCGGCCAGCCGTACCGGGTCGTCGAAGTAGTTCCAGAGCCCGTCGGTGCACACGACGAGGAGACCCGGCTCGGTGACGTTGAACGTCACCACGGTGGGGGTCACGGAGTCGGCGTCGTCCCCGATCCACCGCGTGATCGTGTGGGCGTCGGGGTGGGCGTAGGCCACCTGTCGGTCGACACCTTGCGCGATGCTCTCCTCGGCCCAGGAATCGTCGACGGTCAGGGCTTCGCCGTGCACGCGATCGCCAGAAAGCCAGTAGGCGCGACTGTCGCCCACGTTCCCGACGACGATCTGCGTGCCGCGGACGACCGCGGCGGCGAGGGTCGTCGAGGGGGACAGGTCGTTCCCGTCTGGTTCGTCGTCCGGCACCTGTATGACGGCGCGCTGCGCCTCCTCGAAGGCCTCCTCGAGGATCTCCTCGAGCCGCTCGGCTCCTGGCCATTCGGGTGTGTACATCAGGGGCTCGAGGACGGCGAGTGCCGCTGCGGTCGCCGCCTGCGCCGCCTGGTCCGGATTGGCCGTCGAGGCGACCCCGTCGCCCACCACGGCGACAAACCGGTCCCCCGCCGCGGCGACGGCGACGGCGTCCTCGTTGCGGTAGCGCCGGTGACCCCGGTCTGAGACGGCGGCCATGACGCCGAGGTCGTGCTCAAGACGGTCGGTGACCTGGCGAGCCACCGGCGACTGTTCCTCTTCGGCGGTGCCCGGCGCACGGGCGCCGCACTCCTCGCAGAAGAGCTCGTCGTCGAAGACCGGCGATTGGCACCGGGCGCAGGGGACGATCTCCTCCCGGGTTTCCATCTCGAGGCTCATGTCGTAGCCGCCTTCATGTCGTCGTCCGGGGTCGGGTCTCGTTGGCCTGGTCCACCAGCGCCCAACGCAGATCCTGCGTGGGCGCCAGCTTGGCCAACGACCTGTACGTCTGCTCCAGGGCCGTTCGCTGGCCAACCTCGTTCAACTCGGCTCCTCCCAGCAACACGGAGTCGTCGGGCGTCACGCGGCCGTGGAGGAGGAGCGTCAGGGCCATGAGATGGAGGTCGCGCACCAAGGGAAGCCGCACGGAGTTCTCGACGGCGAGCCCGCCGAGGGTATGAGAAGTGGCAGTCAGGTCGCCCAGGTCCGGCATCCCGTCACGCCCCTCCGTGCAGTATGCGCGGCAGAGCGCCGTCTGGGCCGCGGCGTAGGAGCTCGACGACTTCGGGATCCGCTGCAACGCGGCCACGGCGCCCTCACGGTCGCCGAGGGCCATGTCCACGCGGGCCAGCCCGAAGCTCGCGCTCGCGTAGTTCGGATCGGTCGCCGCCACCAGCAGGTAATAGCGGGCCGCCTGATGGAGGTGCGCGGTGGCGCTCCCGCCATACGCACCGGTCTCGGCGGCGGGCGCGTCCGCCTCGGCCTCGAAGCACGTGGCCAGGGCGAG
>DATNLP010000070.1:0-9365 GCA_035602795.1 Acidimicrobiales bacterium
CCCGACCCCGACCCCGACCCCGGCCCAATCCGGTCCCGCCTCCCTGTGGCCCCGACGGCAGGTCGGCCGGGATGGTGAAGTCACCCACCCGCTGTGTCGGCCCCCCTTCGGCGTCCGTGCCGACGCCCGTGCCGACGCCCGTGCCGACGCCCGTTCCGACGCCCGGGACGGGACCCCCCGTCGAGGACTGGGTCTGCGTGGTCCAGGTCTGGCCGTCCCACCAGCGCAACAGTCCCGGCTGGTTCGGATCGGGGTACCACCCCTGCGGGGGCAGCGTGCTCGTCATGGCCTTGTCACGATACCGCCACCTCGGAGGTACAGAAGGCGCACCGCCGGGCCTCGACCGGGATGTCGCTCAGGCACTCGGGACACGGTCGTGTGGGGGGCTTGGGCTCCTCGACGGGCAGGGCGTTCAGGCGCCGTAAGAGCGCCGTCAGCGGCATCACCACAGCAAAGAAGACGACCGTGGCGACGATCAGGAACGTGATCAGGGCGTTCAAGAAGGAGCCGTACTGGAACTTGGAGTGGTTGACGGTGAAGTACAGGCCCGAGAAGGACGTCTTCCCGAAGATGGCCGCGATGAGCGGCGTGAGCAGATCGGCGACGAACGCCGTGATCACGGCGGTGAACGCCGCACCGACCACGACCGCAACGGCCAGGTCGACCACGTTGCCGCGCAGGACGAACTTCTTGAAATCGCTCAGCACGGGCTTCCTTTCTCCCAGACCACGTCGAGCCCGAGGCAGGAATCGAACCCGCGACATCTTCATTACAAGTGAAGTGCTCTACCAACTGAGCTACTCGGGCGTAGCTCTCAGCCTACCGCCCGCCGCTGCGCACCCCTGGCCCGACCAGCGCAAAGGCTTGCAACGGGTCGGGTGGGAGGGCAGGCTGGTCCCACGATGGATGCGGACAGGCCACCGACGGGCGAGCCCGCCTCGATCTCGGTGGTTCGCGCCGCGGTGGTGCTCGTCGTTTTCGTCGTCGCCGTCGTGGCCCTCGTGGACGTGGGCACGCGGGCGAGCGTGAGCAGCGTGCCGACGGCCGCCGCGCCCACGACCACGACCACCACGACGACCGGTCACGCCGGCGGTTCGACCACGATGACCTCGCACGCCATTACGACCACGACGACCACGACCAAGTCGAACGGCAAAGGCCACAAGGCTGTTGCGACCACCACGACCACCGCGGCCCCCAGCACCGTCAGCGTCGTCGTGGCCAACGCCACGAGCGCCGACGGCCTGGCCGCGCACTACACGTCCGTCATCAGCGCCGGCGGCTGGAACATGGGGACGCCCATCGACGCCAACACGACCGAGGCCACCTCCGCCGTCTACTACGCGACGGGCGAGCAGGAGGCGGCGGCGTCCATCGCCACCAAAATCGGCGTGCAGCCGACCGCGGTGCTGCCGATCACCAGCGCCACGCCGGTCTCCTACCCGACCGGCACCGACGTGGTCGTGGTCATCGGCGAGGACCTCGCCTCCGCGCCCGGCGCCTGAGCCCGCGTGAACTGACCTTGGCTCCGCCGCCGGCTCCGTTGCCGGCGCCACTGCAAGCGCTGGCCGCCGACCCCGCCCACGGCGCGCTGTTCCTCGACTTCGACGGCACCCTGTCGGCCATCGTCGACGACCCGGTCGGCGCCCGCCCTCTGCCCGGCGTACCGGCACTCCTGGCCGACCTGGCCGCGCGCTTCGATCTGGTGGCCGTCATCTCGGGGCGCCCGACCGCCTTCCTGCGCCAGGCCCTCGGCACGCCGCCCGGCGTCGAGCTCGTCGGCCTCTACGGCCTTGAGCGCGCCCTCGCCGCGTCACCCGGCGGCGACGCCCAACAGTGGTCCACCGTCGTCGACGAGGTCGTGGCCGAGGCGCGGGCCGCCGCCCCCGAAGGCGTCTACGTCGAGCCCAAGGGGCTGACCGTCACGCTGCACTGGCGCCATGCGCCGGACGAGCGGCCGTGGGTGACCCAATTCGCCGAGCGCCAGCACGACCGCCGCGGGCTCGACGTCCACGGCGGCCGCATGGAGCTCGAGCTCCGCCCGCCGCTCCAGGTCGACAAGGGCACGGTGATCCGGGGCCTGGCCGCCGAGCGTCCGCCCGGCCGGTTGCGCCAGGTGGCTGCGTTCGGCGACGACCTGGGTGACCTGCCCGCGTTCGAGGCCGTCACCACGCTCGGCCGCCCCGGGCACCCCGTCGGTGCCGTCCGGGTCGCCGCGGTCGACCACGAGAGCCCGGCTGAGGTCGCCGCCCGGGCCGACCTGACCGTGGACGGCGCCACCGGAGCCGTGGAGCTGCTCCGCCGGCTGGCCGAAGCCGCCTCTCAGACCTGACCCGCCGCCGCCAGCTGGTCGGCCCACCAGTCGGCCGCCGTCCGCCCGCGCACGGACGCCAACAGCGACCCCGCCCGCCGGGACCGCTCGCCGGCGTCCATCGTGAGCGCACCGTGCAGCGCCTCCGCCGTCGCCACCACGTCGAAGGGGTTGACCCCGACCGCCCCCGGTGACGACAGCTCCTCCCACGCCCCCGCTTCCCGCGACAGCACGAGCACGCCGTCGACGGCATTGAGCAGCGGGCCTTCCTTGGCCACCAGGTTCAGCCCGTCGCGCACCGGGTTGACGAGCAGCACGTCGTAGGACGACAGGGCGGCCAGCGAGCGCGCCCGGTCGTCGTCGACCAGCAACACGATCGGCGTCCACGAGCCCGACGCGAAGGCCCGGTTGATGCGCTCGGCCGTGTGCTCCACGTCGGCCCCGTAGGCGAGATACTCCGCCAGCCCCTGCCGGCTGGGGTACGACAGCGCAACGTGCACCACCTCACCGCGCCACTCCGGGTGCGCGGTCAGCAGCTCCTCGAAGGCGAGCATCCCCCGCACGATGTTCTTCGACGGCTCCATCCGGTCCGACCGCACGATCGTCCGGCGGCCGCCCACCAGCGATCGCAGCGCATCGCCCGCGGCCGCGGCCGCCGGCGACGACGCCTCCTCGCCGAGCGCGCCGGGGTCGGGCCCGAGCGGCGCCACGAACGTGGACGGTGCCGCGCCCCCCGCCGCCGCGTAACAGCCGAGGAAGGCGGCCTCCCACTTGTGGCAGTGGAAGCCGCAGGTGCCGTAGCCCGCCATGCCGTCGAGCAGCTCGGCCGCCACATCGTCGGGCAGCACGCCGAACATGGCGGCGTCGGCGAACGGCGTGTGCAGGAAGTGCACCGTGCGCAGGTCCGGCCGCCGCTCGGCCAGCATCCGCCCGAGCAACGAGAAGTGGTAGTCCTGCACGAACACGGCGCCCCCGTCGTCGGCCCGCTCCGCCACGGCGTCGGCCACCGCCCGGTTGTAGGCCCGGTACCCCGCCCAGGCGGCCCGCCAGTGCCGATCGAAACGAGGCCGGTGCGGCAGGTCCCAGAGGTGGTGGTAGCAGTACCAGAGGGTCGTGTTCGCCACGACGTCGTAGGCCTGCCGGTAGGTGTCGTCGTCGACCACGACCGGGACCAGGTCGAGCCCGTCCTCGTGCATCCGCCTCTGGGTGACCGCCTCGCGGTCCGCCGCCCCCATCGTCACCGAGGCCCACGTCGTGCCGCTCCCCGCCAGCAGGGCGTGCAGCGACGAGGCCAGCCCCCCGCCGGCCGGCGCCGGCACCAGCCCGCCACCGGGCTCGGCGCGGAACGTCAGCGGCCCTCGGTTGGAGACGACGACGGTCCTGCTCACGGGCGGCGCGGCCACGTCGACGGCGGGACCCGCTCGAGCGCGGCGCGCAGCACGTCGACGGCTTGGGGGCGCAGCTCGTGCAGGGGGCGGTTGCGGTGGATCCGCTCGCCCAGGTCCACCTGCGCCAGCGCCCCGACGCCAAGATCGGTGGCGACGTCGATCAGGAGTCCCAGCTCCACCCCGTAGCCGCCGGCGAAGCCGAGCTTCTCGAACACCCACCGGTGGGCCGCCGTCTCGCCGGCCAGCGGCTGGCGCACCCAGGACAGCTCGGGGAAGAGCAGCTCGAGCAGCGGCCGGGCCACCAACTCGGTCACCCGGCCCCCGCCCGTGGGCTCCCCGTGGAGGGGACGGGTGTAGAAGCCCTTGACCAGCGCGACCTGCTCGGTCGTGAGCAGCGGGCCCAGGAGGCCGGTGACGAAGGCCGGGGTCGTGTTGGCCACGTCCGCGTCGAGGAACACGACGACGTCGCCCGCCGCCGCGGCCAGTGCGGCCCCCATGGCTTGTCCCTTGCCGCCACCGCCCGTCGGCCCGGCCACCACCCGGGCCCCGGCGCCGTGCGCCTGCTCGGCGGTGTCGTCGAGCGAGCCGTCGTCGAGCACGATCACCTCGTCGACCAGGCCGTTGCCGCCGTGGGCGGCCAGGAACGGTTGCACGACCGCCCGCACCACCGATCCCACCGTCGACCCCTCGTCGCGGGCCGGGATGCAGACCGAGACGCTCCGGCCCGTCCGCCCCTTGGCCTCGGCGACCAGGGCCGTGGGGAAATCCCCGTGATGGTAGGTGTGGCGCATGCCGGGCACGCCCCAGATTCAAGCAGCCCGGCCGCGTTGAGCCGGCCGCCCGCCAGGCGCTACCATAGGGGACATCATCCAGAGCGACTGAGGGACGGGCCCGGCGACGTCGCGGCAACCAGTGCCACCCCTAACAGGGGCACCTGGTGCCAATGCCCGATCGATGAGGAGGACCCATGGTCGATTTCGTCACTGGCTTGCGTTGCCGTGAGTGCGCGCGGGAGTTCCCAGCCGAGGCGCTGCACGTCTGCGACTATTGCTTCGGGCCGCTCGAGGTGGCCTACGACTACGAGCGCATCGCCGCCACCGTCAGCCGGGAGCGCATCGAGGCGGGGCCCCGCTCGATCTGGCGCTACCGCGACCTTCTTCCCGTCGACGACGAGCGGCCGGTCGACCTGGGCGCCGGCTTCACGCCCCTGGTGCGGGCCGACCGCCTGGCGGCCGAACTGGGGCTGGGTGAGCTGTGGATCAAGGACGACACGGCCAACCCGACCGGCTCCTTCAAGGACCGTGTCGTCTCGGTCGCCCTGACCAAGGCCCGCCAGCTCGGCTTCAAGGTGGCCGCCTGTGCCTCCACCGGCAACCTGGCCAACTCGGTGGCCGCCCACGCCGCCCGGGCCGGGATGGACTCCGTCGTCCTCATCCCGCACGACCTCGAGGCGGCCAAGGTGACGATGACCGCGGTCTATGGAGGCACCGTGATCGCGGTCGAGGGGACGTACGACGACGTCAACCGGCTCTGCGCCGAGCTGACCAGCGAGCGCCCGGGCTGGGCCTTCGTCAACGTCAACGTGCGCACCTATTACGCCGAGGGCTCCAAGACGCTCGCCTTCGAAATCGCCGAGCAGCTGGGCTGGCAGGCCCCCGACCACGTGGTCGTGCCCATCGGCTCGGGCAGCCAGCTGACCAAGGTGGCCAAGGGCTTCGCCGAGCTGGGCAAGGTCGGCCTCCTGCCCGAAGAGCCCGCCGTGCGGGTCTCGGGTGCCCAGGCCGAGGGATGCTCGCCCGTGGCCACGGCCTTCCTGGAGGGCACGGACGCCATCCGGCCCGTCAAGCCCAAGACCATCGCCAAGTCGCTGGCCATCGGCAACCCGGCCGACGGCTGGTACGCCCTCGAGGTGCTGCGCCGCACCGGTGGCTCGTGCGCTGCGGTGACGGACGGCGAGGTCATCGAGGCCATCGGGCTGCTGGCCCGCACCGAGGGCATCTTCGCCGAGACCGCCGGTGGGGTGACCATCGCCACCCTGGGCAAACTGGCCGCCTCCGGCGCCATCCGGCGCGACGAGCGCGTGGTGGCCCTGGTCACAGGCCACGGCCTGAAGACGGTGGAGGCCCTGACCGACTCGCCGCTCTCGGGCCCCGCGGCCACCATCGCACCCACGCTGGCCGCTTTCGAGGCCGCCATCGACTACCAGGAGACGGAGACCGACCGATGAGCCTGACCGTCCGCATTCCCACCCAGCTACGCCCCCTGACGGGCGGCGCCGGCGAAGTCGAGGTGGAGGGGTCCACGGTGGGGGACGCGCTCAAGGCGCTCGACGCCTCGCACCCCGGCATGGCCGACCGGCTCTTCGACGAGGCCGGCAACCTGCGGCGCTTCGTGAACGTGTTCCTGGCCGACGAGGACGTCCGGTTCCTCGACGGCCTGGCCACGCCGGTCCCGTCCGGCCAGACGCTCTCCATCGTCCCCGCCGTCGCCGGGGGCTGAGCGCCTCTGAGCGCCGTTTTCCGCGTTTCGGCCTTGCACGCGGGCGCCTAAGGTGGTTACCTATTAGCACTCAAAGGACGAGAGTGCTAATGAAGGAGCAGACCTGATGGCCAAGATCATCGCCTTCGACTCGGAGGCCCGCCGGGCCCTCGAGACCGGCATGAACAAGCTTGCGGACGCCGTACGCGTCACCCTCGGCCCCAAGGGCCGCAACGTGGTGCTGGACAAGAAGTGGGGCGCCCCCACCATCACCAACGACGGCGTCTCCATCGCCAAGGAGATCGAGCTCGAGGACCCGTTCGAGCGGATCGGCGCCGAGTTGGTCAAAGAGGTGGCCAAGAAGACCGACGACGTGGCCGGTGACGGAACCACGACGGCCACCGTGCTGGCCTGGGCCATGGTCCGCGAGGGCCTGCGCAACGTGGCCGCCGGGGCCAACCCGATGTCGCTGAAGCGGGGGATCGAGTCCGCCGTGGAGACGGCCGTGAGCTCCATTCACGGCATCGCCAAGGAGACCGAGTCCAAGGCGCAGATCGCCCAGGTGGCCTCTATCTCGGCCGCCGACACGGAGATCGGCGAAATGATCTCCGAGGCCATCGACAAGGTCGGCCGCGACGGCGTCATCACCGTCGAGGAGTCCCAGACCTTCGGCATGGACATGGACCTGGTCGAGGGCATGCGCTTCGACAAGGGCTACATCGCCCCCTACTTCGTGACCGACCCCGAGCGCATGGAAGCCGTGCTCGAGGACGCCTACGTGCTGCTCGTCGGCTCGAAGATCACCGCCGTGCGCGACCTCCTGCCCGTGCTGGAGAAGGTGATGCAGAGCGGCAAGCCGCTGCTGATCATCGCCGAGGACGTCGAGGGCGAGGCCCTGGCCACCCTGGTCGTCAACAAGATCCGCGGCACCTTCCGCTCGGTCGCCGTCAAGGCGCCGGGCTTCGGTGAGCGGCGCAAGGCCATGCTCCAGGACATCGCCATCCTCACCGGCGGCCAGGTCGTGACCGAGGAGGTCGGCCTGAAGCTGGAGAACGTGACGCTCGACCTGCTCGGCTCGGCCCGCAAGGTCGTGATCACCAAGGACGAGACGACCGTCGTCGAGGGTGCCGGCAAGGACTCCGACATCAAGGGCCGCATCAACCAGATCAAGACCGAGATCGAGAACACCGACTCGGACTACGACCGGGAGAAGCTCCAGGAGCGCCTGGCCAAGCTGTCCGGCGGCGTGGCCGTCATCAAGGTCGGTGCCGCCACCGAGGTGGAGCTCAAGGAGAAGAAGCACCGCATCGAGGATGCGGTCTCGACCACCAAGGCTGCGATTGAGGAGGGCGTCGTCCCCGGCGGCGGCGTCGCCCTGCTGCGGGCCCAGACCGCCATCCTGGAAGGGGCCGAGAAGCTCGAGGGTGACGAGGCCACCGGGGCGCGCATCGTGGCCCGGGCCGTCGAGGAGCCGCTCAAGCAGATCGCGGTCAACGCCGGCCTCGAGGGCGGCGTCATCGTCGAGAAGGTGCGCAACCTCAAGGGTGCCCACGGCCTCAACGCTGCCACCGGCGAGTACGAGGATCTCTTCAAGACCGGCGTCATCGACGCCGCCAAGGTGACCCGCTCGGCACTCCAGAACGCAGCCTCCATCGCGGCGCTGTTCCTGACCACCGAAGCGGTCATCGTCGACAAGCCCGAGGAAGACGTCCCCGCCATGCCCGGCGGTGGCATGGACGACTACTAAGTCGTCCCTTCTGCAACCGGGGGTTCTGAGCTGTCACGCCGATGCCACAGGTCTGCAACACCGAAATGTGACACTGGCGACTGCCTCACCCCCAACCGAGGCTGATCGGTGCGCCCGGCCGCAAGGCCGGGCGCACTGTTCTCTCTACACTGGTCGGGCATGGCCCTGACCCCGACGACCGGCTGGGGCGTCCTCCACCTCTTCTGCCGGCGGGCGCCGGATTTCGACGCCCCGGGCCTGCGCAAGGCCGTGGCCAGCGCGGAGGCGGACGGGTACCAGGTCATCCCGGTGGCCCTGCTCGGCCACAAGGCCGACCTGGGGCTCATGGCGCTCGGCCCGGACATCTGGCGCCTACGTCGCTTCCAGACCGAGGCGGCCGAGGCTGGTGTCCGTCCCGTCGAGTCCTACGTGTCGCTCACCGAGGTGTCCGAGTATGCCGCCGGCGTGCCCGACGAGCTACGCCAGGCCCGGTTGTTCCCTCAGCTCCCGCCCGAAGGGAAGGCGGCCTTCTGCTTCTACCCCATGTCCAAGCGCCGCGGCGACGCCCACAACTGGTACACGCTCGACTTCGACGCCCGTAAGGAGCTCATGCTCGGGCACGGCAAGGTGGGCCGCACCTTCCATGGGCGGGTGCTCCAGGTCATCACGGGCTCGACCGGGCTCGACGACTACGAGTGGGGCGTGACACTCTTCGGCACCCACCCCGACGACCTCAAGGACTGCGTCTACGAAATGCGCTTCGACCAGGCCTCCGCCCTCTACGCCGAGTTCGGCCCCTTCTACACCGGCATGGTGGGCCGGCTCGACGAGGTGTTGGCCGCCCTCGGCGCATGAGTGGCAGCGGCCCGGCCTCCCTCGACGGCCTGAAGGACGAGCTGCACCGCCTCGGGCGGGTCGTGGTCGCGTTCAGCGGCGGCGCCGACTCCGCGCTCCTGGCCAAGGTGGCCCACGACACCCTCGGACGCGACGCCGTGCTGTGCGCCACCGCCATCTCGCCGTCGCTGGCCGCCGCCGAGGAGGAGGACTGCCGGAAGCTGGCGGCCGAGTGGGACCTGCGCTGGACGGGAGTCCCGACCGAGGAAATGGAGGACCCGTCCTACGTGGCCAACGGCGCCGATCGCTGCGCCCGCTGCAAGACGGCGCTGATGAGCGCCCTGGCGCCCTTGGCCGCCGTCGAGCGGGCCACCGTCGTGCTCGGGGTGAACGTCAGCGACCTGGGCGACCACCGTCCGGGTCAGGCGGCCGCGGCGGCCGCAGGCGCCACCTTCCCGTTCGTGCGGGCCGGGTTCACCAAGGACGACATCCGGCAGTGGTCGCGCCGGCTGGGCCTGCGCACCTGGGACAAACCCGCCGCGGCCTGCCTGGCCTCGCGGCTGCCCTATGGCACCCCGGTCACCCTGGGCCGGCTGCGCGCCGTCGAGGAGGCCGAGGCGGCGCTGCA
>DATNLP010000073.1:0-6743 GCA_035602795.1 Acidimicrobiales bacterium
CCCGGCGACGGTCGAGCACGGTCGAGCAGGTGTGTCACCTCACCGGCGTGGTGGAGGTACTCAAGACCTGCGGCGCCTTGGCCCGGGACCATCCTCAGGGGGCCGGGTTGAGACTTACGGCGCGGCGCAGCTCTGCGCGTAGACGCACACGTTGAACGATTGCCCGTCCGACGCCAAGGGCGACGTCGTCGCCTCGTTCACCTCACCCACGGGCGACTCGTCAATGAGAGTCGGGCTGCCTTGTGCGATGGTGTGGGTGGAGCCTCCCTCGGTGTAGGTCGACGTCGCACCGAACGAAACCGTCCCGACGTCGGCCGGGATGGTCTGCACGCCTTCGAGGCTCGGGGCTTCCTGGATCCACTCGGCCGAGGACTCGGAGGAGGCGTACGTCAAGGACGTCGACCAGGACCAGTTGCCGGCGTCGCTGAGGCTGATGTCCCACGTGTTGCCGCCGGCGTTGGAGATGTTGACACTGATCTTGTCGCCGGGGTTGACGGCGCAGCTGGGAACGTTGCCGGTGCAGCCGCTGGTGATCGGCGTCTCGCTGGCCGGCAGGATCTCATACCAGGCGTTGTACTGCCCGCCGCCGAGGAGTTCGCCGGCGACGGCAGAGTTCTCCGAGACGCCCGCCTGGATGAGGTCGGTCGTGGTGTAGCCGCCGATGCCCGCCCACGATGCGGAGAAGCCCGGAGGCACCTCTCCTGCGGTCGGGACCGTGAAGGTGCTCGACACCGCGGTGATCCCCGAGCCGGGGGTCACGGCGTAACCGGCCCAGTTCAGGCTGTCGGCCGTGTCACCGCTGACGGAGATGAGATGGTTGACCCCGGCCTGGCCGGAGGGCACGACGCCGGCCGCCGCAGCACCGATGGAGCCGACGGCCCCGAACAGCGCGACCGAGGCGACAGTCCGGACGGCCGGACGGAGCAAACGAGGACGAAACATGGTGACCCTCCCGCGGGTGCAGTTATTGCCGCTTACACCGTTATGAACGTCGCAGCAGTGCCTCGCTTGCGGTCGTTCCCCTGGGAGCCTGCCAAAAACCCTCCCTGCGGCGGTCGGACCGCGTGGTCTGCCGCACTGCGGACACAGCCGCCCTGGAGGGAGCCGTCAGGACCGCCGGGCCGACGACCTGGCGTGGAACGTGTCGTGGATGAGCATGAACCGCATCGACCAGTACCCGGGTCGCGGCTCGGAGAGCTCGCGGCGGGACAAGAAGAACCCCGTCAACGTGACGGCGGCGGCGGCCAGCCAGATGAGCACGCCGACGGCCAGGACCCACGGCGTGGATCCCGTCGACATCACAATGAGGCCCGAGATGGCGACGGCCAGTCCGGCGAACCCCACCCGGAGGGCCCAGACGGCCATCCTCCAGTGCCCGTTCTCCTGCAGCTCCGGCGGCTCGTCCATGCCGGCGATTGTCCCACGGGTGCGTCCTCTGAAGCCCGGCCCTACGTTCAGTTCTGAGCTCAATTCTGCGCTGCGCGTCCGAACCCGATGGCTTCCACGACTGCCCACGGCGCGGCCTCCTGCAGGGCGGCGTCGGGGCCCACGCCAAGGGCATCGTTGACCGTGGAAAAAGCGAGCCGCAACGCCGTGAAGACCGTGATGGCGAAGATTTGGGCGTCGTTGAACCCAGCAGACCGGAGGCTCTCGACGTCCTCAGACGTGGTGTGGTTGGGATCACTCGCGACCTTGCGTGCCCACGACGCCAAGGCGCGCTCGTCGTCGCCCAACCCGTCGTCACTCCCGCGAATCACCGCCGCCGCCAGGTCGGGATCGGACACCCCGGCCAGCTTGGAGCCCCACGCCAGGGAGCAGTAGGAATCGCCCACGGTCGAAGCACAGGCCGCGACGAGGATGCCGCGCTGGCGAAAGCTCAGGCCTTGATCGGCCACGGCTTGACCCATCAAGCCGAAGAGATTCGTCACCAGCGCCGGGTGGTGGGACCACAACTTCGTGACGTTCATGACGTAGCCATCCTCGGCGATGTCCTCGTCGAAGAGAGCTTGGGCTTCCGGGGTGACCGAAGGAAGCTCCAGAAAGCCGATGGTGTTCATCGCGACTCCTTTCCTCCGCGCGACATGCCGCCTAGTACGCGCTGAAATAGACAAGTGGTGTCCCGTCGCGGTCGACGAGATACAGGTGCTCGGCGGCAAAGCTGTACACGGAGGGCCCCATGACGACGGCGATGGAGTCGCGCACGAGCTGCTGTCCGCAGGCCGCGGCGATGGCCGGCGCGTACAGCGTGCCGGCGGCCGGCGACGCCGCACCGACGGTTTGGCGGCCCCCGGCGTACGTGGCGATGAGCTCGGTCCACCACGAGCGGTCGCTGGCGTGGAGGTCGTAGGAGAAGTCGGTGTTCCACAAGCCGAGCATCAGCCGGGCGGCGGCCGTGGCCGCCGGCGTGAACGGGACCACTCCGGCCGGCGACGGGCACGAGGTCAACGCCGGATCGGTGCCGTGCGCCGGCGTGCTGAGCGGGAACACCGAAGCCGAGAACCCCGGCGCGCCGGGTGCCGGCAGGCTGTTGAGCTCGGGTGTGGTCAGGGGGACCGGTTGCACCACGTCGCCCGTCACCTCGTAGAGGGCCTCCTGATCGTTGAAGCCGTCACCGGGGTCCGTGTCGACGTACACCGTCCCGTCGGCCGCCTCGGCGATGCCGTCCGCCACCAGCGGGTAGCTCCGGCCCTGGGACGGGCTGGTGAGCTTGAGGTCGGTGACGGTGTTCCCGCTCACCCGCTCGGGCGACCCGCCGTGCTCGGCCACCAGGACCGACCCGTCCGGGGCCGGGGCCAGCGCATTCGCATAATTCTGGCCGATCAGGCTCACCTGACCACTGGCCGGGTCGACCGAGAACAACTCCTTGGGGGAGGACGAGAAGACGACGAGGTCGCCCTGGCCGTCGAACGCCATCGCCGTCGGGAAGAAGGCCACCGGGCCGCCCCCGGCGTTGACGTCCACCCCGGCGGGCGGTCCCCCGGCGACCAGCGTCGAGACGAGGCCGTCCGAATGCACCTCGACGATGGCCGAGTTCGAGGCCACGTAGAGGTTGCCCTCGGGCGACACGGCGATGCCCGACGGGTTCAGCGGCACGCTCGTGGCCGGCCGCCCGTCCATGTCCACGGCCGCCGTCAAGCCGAGGGTGCCGTCCCCCGCCACCGTGGTGATCGTCCCGTCCGGGTTGACGGCACGGACGCGGTTGTTGCCGCGGTCCACGAAGCAGATCGTGCCGTCCGGGGCGACGGCGATCGGACCGGGGTCGTCGAGCTCCGCGTCGACCGCAGGGCCGCCGTCACCGGAGAACCCACCGAGCCCGTCGCCGGCGATGACCGAGAGCGTGCCGCCGTGCCACTCGAGAATCTGGTTGCGGTCGGCGTCCGCGATCAGCACGCCGCCGTCCGGCGCCATGGCCAGGGGTCCCGGGCCGACGAGACCGGGCGTGCCGGCCGTGCCGGCCGTGGCCGCGGTGGTGGGGGCGCCCGCACGCCCGGCCGTCGGCACGATGTCGCCCGCCACGATGTGTCGCGGCGTGGGCGGGCACAGCTGCCGGTCGGTCTCGACCAGCAGGCACATCGTCGTCCACGACACCTTCCACCGGCCGCCGACCCGCAAGGCCACCGCATGGAAGGAATCCGAATAGGAGGGAGGCGGGTACGTGGTGTGCACGCTGATGGTCAGCGGCACCATCGCCTGCCCCGGCCGGGCCACGGTGACCGCTCCGGTGCGGAAGCGGACGGTGAGCGGCTTGCCGCCGGTGCCGGCCACCAACTGGGTGCCCGCCTGCTGGAGGGCAGAGCGCATGGCCTCGTCGTAGCCCTGCAGGTACGCCTCCCCCTGGCCGACCGGCGGGAGCGACCGCAGCCTCTGGAAGGCCGCCGCGATCTGACCTTCCGTCGTCCCCGTCCGCAGTGCTCCGGCGGGCGTCGCTGCCTCGAGCGGCCACGCGGCGAGCACGGCGAACCCGAGCAGGAGGTGGGCGGCGTGGCGCATCGCTTCGCATGGTGCCACTCCCCCGCCACGCGTGCAGCGTCGCCCCGTCAGTCGTCGGCGGCGACGGCCTCGGCTGCCCGCAGCATCTGTCCCGCCACCGGTTGCAGTCCGACCTCCGTCCCGAGCAGTCCCGTCGACACGCGCTCGACCACGCCCCACTCCCACACGGCCGTGGCGTCGAGCCCCGTCCGCTCGGCCAGCCAGCGCGCCCGCGCCATGGGATCGCCGGCCAGCAGCTCGACGGGGTCCTCCCGCATAATGACGCCGAGGTCGTACTCGGGCTCGGCCACCAGGCCGTCGGGGTCCACCAGCTTGAAGCCGTCCCCGGCCGCCAGTGCGTTCCACTCGTGCACGTCGCCGTGCACCAGCACCGCCCGCGCCGGGTCGTGCGCCCGGGCGCGCCGCCCCGCGCAGGCCAGCGCGTGGTCCACCGCGGCGCGCCGGCACGGGCGGCCCAGCTCCTCCCACGAGGCCGCGACGAAGCCGGCCAGCCACTCGGCCTTCTCGCGCCCGGACGGCAGGCCCAGATCGGGCGCCGGCCGCCACACCCGCTGCGCCGCGGCGCACAGGATCTCGTGGCGCTGTCCGACGGGCAGCGCCAGGTCGTGCAGCGACGGGCCGAGTCGCTCGAGCAGCAGCGCCCCCCGCTCGGCGTCGGCGCGGAGGAGCGTGGCGCAGCCCTGTCCGGCGCAATGGCGCAGCACGGCGATCTCCCGGCGCGCGGCCTCGCCGTCGCCCGGCACCATGAGCTTGAGCACGGCGGCCGTGCCGTCGTCCGCCACCGCCTCGGCCACCAGGGCCTCGGTGGCGTCCCCGAACACGCGGCCGACGCGGATGGCCCAGGCGCGCTCGAGGCCGGCCACCAGGTCGGGCAGGCCGTCGAGCCATTCCGACGCGCCGGCGGCCAGTGCCTTGGCCCGCACGACGGGCGGGACCTCCATCACGGGCATCAGCTTGGTCCGGCGGGAGGACGTCCCGCCGGCGACCCCCGGAGCGTCAGACGCGCGCCCCCGAGCGGTTGATGGTGGACTCGTCGGTGCCCAGGTAGGACTCGATCACCGCCGGGTGCTCGAGCACCTGGGCTGGGGTGCCCTCGGCAATGACCTCGCCCAGCTCGAGGGCGATCATGCGGTCGCAGATGGAGGTCAGCAGGGGCATGTCGTGCTCCACCACCAGAATGGAGCAGGCCATGTGCTGCTGCACCCGGATGAGCAGCGGCCCCATGGCCTCCGTCTCGCGCTGGGCCACGCCGCCCGACGGCTCGTCCAGGAGCAGGACGCCGGGCTGCTGGGCCAGGACGCAGGCCAGCTCCACAATGCGCCGGGTCCCGGTGGAGAGCTCGCCGACCAGCTTCTCCCGGAAGGCGCCGAGGCCCATCATCTCGATCAGCTCCTCGGCCTTGGCCGCCACGTCCGCCTCGGAGTCGGTCGAGGCCGGGAGCCGCAGCCCCGCCGCCACCATGTCCCGGGAGGCCAGGTGCCGCTCCTGGGCGACGGCGATCGTCTCGGCCACCGTCAGCGACGGGAACAGCCGGGCCTCCTGGAAGGTCCGCCCCAGCCCGGCGGCCGAGCGCAGGTGGGCCGGCCACGTGTCGATGTCCACGCCGCCCAGGCGGATGCGGCCGCCGTCGGTGGCGAGGAAGCCCGACACGCAGTCGAAGAAGGTCGTCTTGCCCGCCCCGTTGTGGCCGATCAGGCCGAGGATCTCGCCGTCGCGCAGGGTCAGGCTGATGTCCTCGATGGCGGTGATGCCGCCGAAGGTCTTCCGCACGCCGTTGCACTCGAGGATGGACGGCGCTTCGGCCGACGGCGGCACGCGGTGGTGCGGCTCGGACGAGACGATCAGGGCGGACGCCGCCACTGAGTGCTCGTGAATGTCCGACACCCCGGCGTCGGGCGTCACGACCTGGCCCTCGTCGACCGAGCTGGCGCCGGCAATGAACACCGAACGCAGGATGTCGGGGCGCTCCAGCAGGTCCAGGGTGGGGCCGCTGAAACGCACCTCGCCCTTCTCCAGGAAGACGGCCCGCTCCGCCAGCTCCAGGGCCACGTTCACCGACTGCTCGACCACGACGATGGTCGTGCCCGCCTCGTGCAGCATCTTGACCACCTCGAGCAGCTGGGACACCACGGTCGGCGCCAGGCCGAGCGACAGCTCGTCGATCATGAGCACCTTGGGCGTGACCATCAGCGCCATGGAGAGCGACAGCATCTGCTGCTCGCCGCCCGAGAGGTTGCCCGCCTGCTGGTGCCCCCGTTGGCGCAGAATCGGGAACAGCTCGTGGACGCGCGCCTTGGCGTCGGTCACCGCCCCGTGGTCCTTGCGGATCATCCAGGTACCCAGGCGGAGGTTCTCGTCGACCGTCAGGGTCGGGAAGATGCCGCGGCCGCCCGGCATGAGCGAGAGCCCCATGCGGGCGATGGCTTCGGCCGGCTCGCCCCCGATGGCCGACCCGCCCAGCCGGACGGACCCGCCGCCCACCTTGACCAGGCCGCTGGCGCCCTTGAGCAGGGTCGACTTGCCGGCGCCGTTGGTGCCCAGCAGGGCGACGATCTCGCCCTCGTGCACGTCGAGGTCCACCCCGAATAGGATCTGCACCGGCCCGTAGGAGACCTCGACCTTCTCGCAGGAGAGGACGACCGGCGTGGTGCGGGCCAGGCCGTCGTCCGCGCCGGCGTGGCCGTTGGCCACCACCGCCACGGGTGCCGTGTCCTCGTCGCGTATGTCGGGCAGCGGGACGAGCACAGGCGGGG
>DATNLP010000086.1:0-2092 GCA_035602795.1 Acidimicrobiales bacterium
GCTCTCCTGGGGCTGCGGGAGGCCGACGAGCTGCTCGCTCACCTGCCACAGTCGTCGCGCCGCGTCGGCGTTCTGGGCCTGCTTGCGCGGCCTCCGGGGCTTGCACTTGACGAAGTACTCCCCGCTCACCCCGGCCACCTCCGGAGACGAGGCCAGGTAGACCGACGTCCGCGCCCCCTTGGCCGGCGAGAGGAAGAACGGGGCGGCGATCTTTATGCCGATGGCCAGCAGGCCCCGGGCGTCACCGTCGGCCCCGTACCCGGTGCGCACCGTGCCCGGGTGCAGCGAGTTGGCCGTCACGTCGCCGCCCTGGAGCCGTCGCGCCAGCTCGATCGTGAACAACATGTTGGCCAGCTTCGACTGGCCGTACACACGCATGCCGCGGTAACGCCGCTCCGACTGCAGGTCGTCGAAGGGGATGCCCTTGCGGGCCGCGCTGTGTGCGGTGGAGGCGACATTGACGATCCGCGAGGGTGCGGACTCACGGATCCGGTCGAGCAGGAGGTTGGTGAACAGGAACGGCCCGAGATGGTTGATGGCAAAGGTGGCCTCGAAGCCGTCGACCGTCTGGGCGCGCTCGGTCAGCACGAGACCGGCGTTGTTGATCAGGACGTCGAGCCTCGGCGCCTGCTCGAGCACCTCGGCCGCCCCGCGCCGCACCGAGTCCAGGTCGGACAGGTCGAAGACGACGAGCTGGACCTGGCCGCCCCCGCCGGCGCGCTGCCCGATGGCGGCCACCGCCGCGCGTCCTTTGTCGGCGTTGCGCGCCGTGACGAGGACTCGTGCCCCCATCGCCGCCAGCGCGGCCGCCGTCTCGAACCCGATCCCGGAGTTGCCACCGGTGACGACTACCGTCTTGCCCTGCATATCAGGCACCGCCTGCTGCCTCCTTCACCCACCCACCCAACCGAGCGTCGAGCAGGCGTCAGCATTTCACACCACCCCGTGCCACCGGCCCTCCGGCAGGCGCGGCACGACCCGGCCGCCGGCCCCCGGGACGTCAGCGCCAGGTGTCGCGCGCCTCGACCAGCCCGCGCTCGGAGTCGAGAAAGCTCCCGCTCAGCGTCCGCTCGGCCGTGCGCATGTGCCACTGCACCAGCTCCTCGGTGGCCGCCCAGGCCGCCTCGGTGGCCGCCCAGGCCGCCTCGGCGGCCGCCGCACCGCCACCGTCCAGCAGGTTGTGCGTCTGTCCGGGGTCGGCCACCACGTCGAACAGCAGGGATGGGAACAACTCGGACGGGGCGGCGAACTGGACGTACTTGTGCCGGGGCCCGCGCGACACGGCCAGCGAGCAGTGGCTCATGGGGAGGCCGAAGGCCCGTTCGGGCAGCCGGTTCACCGGATCGGCGAAGCTCCACTCGAAGTGCGCCGTGTCGCGCCAGTGAGCCGGCTCGGGCTCACCGCGCAGGAACGAGCCCAGCGACCACCCGTCGGCCTGCAGCGGCACCTCGGCGCCCATGAACTCGCAGATCGTCGGCAGCACGTCCACCGACTCGGTCACCGCCCGCACGACCGACCCGCGACCGTCGTCCGCTTCCCGGCGCGGGTCCACCACGATGAGCGGCACGTGATAGCTCTCGTCCCAGTACCCGAGCTTCTCGAGCAGCCAGTGGTCGCCGCCCATCTCGCCGTGGTCGCTGGTGACGACGACCATGGTCGAACCGGCCAGCCCGCTCGACTCGAGGTACTCGAACAGCGGCGCCAATCCGTCGTCCACCTCGCGCTGCGCCCCGTAATAGGTGGCCCGGAGCTGGCGCCGCTCCCGTTCGTCGCTCGGCGCGCCGATGACCGGCATCCGCACCATGGCCGCCGCCAGCGGGTGCAGCGCTCCTTCCTCCTCCGCCGTCGGGCATCCGGCGAACGGCCCGACCGCGTCGGCCGAGTACCGGTCGTGGTACCCGAGGGGGTTGCGACGGGGCGGGTGGGGGCGGATGAACGACGCGTGCACGAAGAAGGGCGTCTCGCCGTTGCGTTCGAGGAACTCCACCACCGCCTGGCGCAGGAACGTGGTCTGTGACAACTCGACCGGGAACCGGGCCGGCGCCCACGTCGAGCCGTGCGCGTCGGATCCGGGAAATCCCTCGATCGGCTC
>DATNLP010000088.1:0-25614 GCA_035602795.1 Acidimicrobiales bacterium
GAACGGCTCGCCGGCGCCGACCGCCTCGCCGTCACGGGCCCGGGTGTCGCGACACACCGCACAGTCGTTGATCAGCGCGATCGTCCATCGAGCCGCCTCGCGCTCACGCACCGACAGCTGGGAATTGCCGTAGACCGCCGCCGACAGCTTGCCCATCCCGCCCGCCATCTCCGGGCGCAACAAGGCCCAGTCGATGTGCTCGCCCATCCCCGACTCCGGTGCGTTGATCCTCGTCATGACCGACGAGGCTAGCCCTGTGACCTGGGGTCAGGACTGCCCGTCGCCGTCGCCGCCCCCGACCACGTCGCCCCCCTGCTCGGCCCACCAGGCCCGCAGCCGGCGAGCCGCCTCTTCCTCGCCCAATGGCCCCTCGTCGAGGCGCAGCTCCATGAGGAACGCCAGAGCCTGGCCCACCACGGGGCCGGGCCTGACACCGAGCAACTCCATCACCTGGTTGCCGGTCAGGTCGGGCCGCAGGGCGTCGAGCTCCTCCTGGGTCCGCAGCTCCTCAATACGCGCCTCCAGCTCGTCCATCCGCCGGGCCAGCGTCCGGGCCTTCGAGGCGTTGCGCGTGGTGCAGTCGCACCGGGTCAGCTCGTTGAGCATCTCGAGGTGAGGCCCGGCGTCGCGCACGTAGCGGCGCACCGCCCTGTCCGTCCACCCCAGCCGGTAGGTGTGGAAACGCAGGTGTAGCTCGACCAGGCGCACCACCGTGTCGATGTCGGCAGCAGGGTAACGCAGTGCCTCCATGCGCACCCGCGTCATGCGCGCGCCGACCACCTCGTGGTGGTGGAAGCTCACGCCGCCGTCGGTAATGGCGCGCGTCTTCGGCTTGCCGACGTCGTGGAACAGCGCCGCCAGCCGCAGCAGCCGGTTCTTCGACGTCTTGTCGACGACGGCCAGCGTGTGCGCCAACACGTCCTTGTGACGATGGATCGGGTCCTGCTCGAGCGCCAGCCCCGGCAATTCGGGCAGGAATTGATCCGCCAGGCCGGTGCGCACCACGAACCACAGCGCGGCGGACGGCACGTCGAGCACCATCATCTTGTCCAACTCGTCCCTGATGCGCTCCGCCGAGACGATGGACAGCCGGCCGGCCATCCGCACCACGGCGTCCACCAGGGCGGGGTCGGGCTCGAGAGAGAACCGTGCGGCGAACCGGGCGGCCCGCATCATGCGCAGCGGGTCGTCCCCGAACGACACCTCGGGGTCGAGCGGCGTGCGCAGCCGGCCGGCCGCCAGGTCGCCGAGCCCGTCGAAGGGGTCGATCAGCTCCATGTCAGGGAGGCGTAAAGCGAGCGCATTGATGGTGAAGTCGCGCCGGGACAGGTCGACCGTGATGTCGTCGCCGAACGTGACCTCGGGCTTGCGCGACTCGGGGACGTAGACCTCGGCCCGATGGGTGGTGATCTCGTAGACGAGCTTGCCCCGGCGGGCACCGATGGTGCCGAACCGCTTGCCCTGGGTCCACACGTCGTCCGCCCAGCCCGTCACGAGCCGCTCGATCTCTTCCGGCCGGGCGTCGGTGGTCAGGTCGAAGTCGCCCATCGGTCCCCCGCCCGGCCCATTGGGAAAGAGCGCGTCCCGCACCGAGCCGCCCACCAAGTACAGCGCCCTGCCGGCGGCCGCGAAGCGGCGCGCCAGGTCTTCGGTCGCTTCGACGTAGGGCAGAAACCGCTCAGGCACCGACGTGGACTGCACCCGCCCACGGTAGTGCGCCCTCTAGCCTCTCCCTGTGTCGACGCGCTGGGCCAGGACCGCCCTCTGTTCGCTCGCCGTGGCTGCCACGCTCCTCTTGACCTCGGGTCTTCCCACCGGTGGAGCCGGCGCCGCGGTGCCCGGCGCGCCCGCGCCACTGCCCCTCACGCTGCTCTCCCAGAGCCCGTTCGTCACGCCCAGCGCACCCTGGTTCAACATCTCCCTCGGCACCAGCCCGGCGGACAGCGGGCTCCATCTCAGCCTGACCTTTTACGGGCGGCTGGACAACGGCTCGCAGCTGCAGCAGGCGATTTCCGGCACGCCGACCACGGGCGTGCTGGGGCGGGTCCCCAGCATCCCCTTCTCGACCGTCACCACCACCGGCATCCCGACCGCCGACGTCTGCGTGAACGTCCTGCCCAACGCGGACGCCAGTGCACCGGCGTCCGGCACCGGCTCCTGCCCGAGCGGCAGCGGCACCCTCATCCTCGGCTGCACGCCGTATACCGGCATATGCGGCGACGTCTACCCCGTGTCGGTCGCGCTCGAGCGCACCGGCGCGTCCGCGCCCGTGGCGCGCTTCACCACCTTCCTGACCTACGAGGAACCGACGGCGGTGGGCCAGGGCGGCGCCTTGCGCGTCGGGGTCGTCGTCCCGGTGGGCGCCGGCGGTGTCACGCCGCTGGCCGGCGCGCTCTCCGACCACCGCGACGTGGCGACGACGGTCGCCGTGAGCCCGGCCGCCGTGGAACAGATCGAGCAGCAGCACACGCGCGTCGGGCTGCACGCCTTGGCCGAACTGGCCGCACTCGACAACGCCGAGGTCCTCGACGAGCCCTATGTGCCCGTCAACGTGGCGGCCCTCTCCCACGCGCACATCCCCGGTGAGATAGACCAGCAGGTCGGCCGCGGCGACCAGCTGCTGCGCAGTGCCGGGCTCAAGCCGACCGGCGGGCCCTGGGTCGACACCACGTCGTCCTTCGCGCAAGGCGACGCCGACAATCTGGCCGCTGGGGTCCAGGTGGCGGGCTCGTCGGAGCTGGTGCTCAGCGACGGCGACCTGGCCGCGGCCGACGTTGTCAACAACTTGACGTTCGCCCAGCCCTTCACGCTGGACCTGAGCCACGGCGTAAGCCTCCCGGCCGCCGCCTCGGACAGCTCGCTCAGCGCCGGATTCACCGCGGACCCCGGCGATCCCGTCCTCGGAGCCGAACAATTGCTGGCCGGCCTGTCCTTCGTCCACTACGAGGACCCGTACCTGACCGACGCCCGGGGCGTCATCGTGGAGCCGCCCGCCGGCTGGCGCCCGTCGGCCCCCTTCATGGAGACGGTTCTGGAGGGCCTTACTACGGGCAACTACGCCCTCACGCCGGTGACGCTGACGCAGTTCTTCGCTCAGGTGCCGGCCGGCGGCAACCGCGAGCCCACCGTCCGGCGACTGCAGTCGGGCCCGGCGAGCCGCGACGTCTCGAGCGCCGCGGCCGACAAGATCGCGGTGGCGCGCCAGCAGCTGAGCTCTTTCTCCAGCGCGATCATCGGGCACCCGCCCTCCGAGGTGACGCGCCTCGGGGACCAACTGCTCGAGACCGAGGCGCGGACGCTCAGCGGCGGCGGGCGCACCGCCGCCCTGGCCGCGTACGACCGGAACTTCGACAGCCAGACCGGCCAGATCTCCCTCGCCACTGAGCGCACGGTGACGTTCACCTCGCGTCGGGCCGCCATCCCGATCACCGTGCTGTCGAGCACCCCCTACCCCGTCTCCGTCGTGGTGACGCTGACCAGCGACAAGTTCATCTTCCCCAACGGCAACACCCGCCAGCTCAAGCTGGACCGGCCCACCACCTCGGTCCGGGTCACGGCGCAGGCGCGCGGCTCGGGTGACCGGCTCCCCATCGACGTGACGCTGCGCACCGCCAACGGGCAGCTCGTCCTGGCCCGCGCCGTCCTGACCGTCCACTCGACCGCCATCTCGTTCGTGGGCATCGCCCTGACCGTCCTCGCCGGGGCGGTGTTCCTGCTCTGGTGGGTGCGCACGTGGCGGCGCTCGCGCCGCCAGCGGCTCCGGGCGGCAGACGCACCGCAATGAGCCGAGCTGACCTGAGCATGCCCACCCCCCGCCGCGCCCGCACCATGCCGCTGCGCACGGCCGCCGTCTACGTCTCCATCGGCACGGGCGTGTCGCGCGTCACCGGCCTGCTGCGCATCGTCGTACTGGCCTGGGCCCTCGGGCAGCACTTCCTGGCCGACTCGTACAACCTGGCCAACGTCACGCCCAACATGCTCTACGACGTCGTGTTGGGCGGCGTCCTGTCGGCCACCTTCATCCCCGTCTTCATAGAACGGCTGGCCAAGAAGTCCGAGCGCGAGGCGTTCGAGTCGATCTCGGCCGTCGTGACGGTGTCGGTCGTGGTCCTCCTGGTCGCCACCGTGGCCGCCTTGATCGCCGCGCCCTACCTCATCACCGCGCTCACCGCCCTCGACGCCCACGGCCACCCGGGCCAGGTCTCGCGCGTCATCCTCGAGCGGCGTGTCGCCACCACCTTCTTGCGCTGGTTCGTGATCCAGATCGCCGCCTACGGCCTCTTCGCCCTTGCCGCCGCCCTCCTCAACACCCGCCGGCGCTTCGTCGCCGTCGCCTGGGCGCCCATCGTCAACAACCTCGTGTGCATCGCCATCCTCATCTGGTTCGGCCTCTGGGCAGGCCACGGGGCCACGTTGGCCAGCGTGGAGGCGCACCACTCCCAGCTGGTCCTGCTCGGCCTGGGGACCTCGCTCGGTGTCGTCTTCCAGGGCGTGGCCCTGCTGCCCAGCCTCACCCGGGCGGATCTGGGACTCCTGCGCTGGCGCTGGAACCCACGCGACGACGCGCTGCGCGCCGTGGCCCGCCTGGGTGGCTGGACCTTCGGCTTCGTCCTGGCCAACCAGATCGCGTTGTTCGTCGTCACCGTGCTGGCGGGCAGCGTGTCCGGGACCGACCCGGTGTCGTCCTACACCTACGCGTACGCCTTCTTGCAACTCCCTTATGGCATCGTCGCCGTCACGGTCATGTCGGTGGTGACGCCCGACCTGGCCGAGCGCTGGTCGACCGGCCAGATCCCGGCCTTCCTCCATCGCATGACCACGGGCCTGCGTGCCGTCCTCGCCCTCATCATCCCCGCCGCCGTGGGCATGCTCCTGCTGGCCAAGCCCGCCGTCGCACTGCTGCTCGGCAACGGTCACAGCACGCCGGCGCAGACCGCCACCACCGGCGCCGCCCTGGCCATGTTCTCCCTCGGGCTCCCGGGCTTCTGCACGTACCTCTACTTCGTGCGCGTCCTGCAGGCCATGCAACGCACCAAGGTTGCCTTCTACCTCTACCTGATCGAGAACGGGCTCAACGTCGCCCTCGCCGTCGCCCTCGTCCACCCCCTGGGCGTGCGCGGCCTCGCGCTCGCCCTGTCGATCGCCTACACCGTCGCCGCCGTCTGCGCCCTGGTCCTCTTCCGCCAGTGGTTCGGGCAGCTGGCCGACCGCCAGACCTGGGCCCCGCTGGGACGTGTCGCCATCGCCACCGTCCCCATGGCCATCGTCGTCCTGGTGATCTCGAACCTCTCGGGGTCGACGACCTTCGGCGGGCTGGCCGCCCGGGTCATCGGCGCCGTGATGGCAGGCGGTCTGACCTTCGGGGCCGTCGTCGTCTGGTTGGGCCAACGCCACGACGCACGACGGGGCCCAGGCCCGCGCCCGGGGCCGCGCCCCCAGCCCCTGGGCGCCCCCGGCGGCTGAACGAGCGGCCGACCCGGGCCGGCGCCGCGGCCCACGACGCAGCCCACCGGTGGCACCGTGACCGTGGCAGACTCCAACGCATGCCCGGCGTCCACCTCGTCACCGATAGCGCCTGCGACCTGACCGATCAGCTCGTAAAAGAGCACCACATCATCGTGGTGCCCCTCACCATCCGCTTCGGCGACGATGAGTTCGAGGACCGCCGCCAACTCACGCCGGCCGAGTTCTGGGAGCGTTGTCGCGGCACCAAGGCGCTCCCCGAGACCGCGGCGCCCTCCCCCGGCAAGTTCCAGGCCGCGTTCCAGCAGGCGGCCGACGAAGGGGCCGAGGCCGTCCTTTGCCTCACCATCTCGTCCAAGGTGTCGGCCACCTACGCCTCGGCCGTCACCGCCGCCGACACGTTCGACGCCATCCCCGTGCGCGTCGTCGACACCTTCTCCCTCACCCTGGGACAGGGCCTGCTCGCGCTCGCGGCCGCCGAGGAGGCGGCGGCCGGCGCCGGCATGGACGAGCTCGTGGCCAACACGCAGAATCGCATCCCCCGCACCCGCATCTACGGCGTTCTCGGAGGCCTCGAGCACCTCCAGCGCGGCGGTCGCGTCGGGGGGGCCCAGGCCCTGCTCGGATCCATCCTCCAAATCAAGCCGGTGATCCAGCTCAAGGACGGCGAGGTGGCCGAGGAGTCCAAGCAGCGCACCCGGGCTCGTGCCCTGGCCTACATGCGCGACAAGGTGACGGCCGACGCCCCCCTCGAGCGGTTGGCCGTGGCCGACGGCGCCTGCGGCGACTTCCCCGCCGTGCTGGGCGGCCTCGAGGGCATCGCCACCGAGCACCCCCTCATCGCGGCCGAGCTGGGGCCGGTCGTGGGCACCCACGCCGGGCCGAACACCGTGGGCGTCTGCTACATCATCCCAGCCCAGGCTGGTGCCGCCGCCGGGTAGTCTCGACCCGTGGCTGAGAACGATCTTTCCGACGCCCTGTCCGCGCGGGCCCTCGACACCATCGACACCGTGGTGGCGACGGTCAACGACAAGGCCGTGCGCCCCGCGGTCGTCGCCGCCCGCAGCGTGGTGTTCGGCATCATCATCGGCGTGGTGGCCGTGACCGTCCTGATCCTGTTCTGCGTGATGTTCATCCGCATCACCACCATCGCCGGCCACCGCATCTGGGCCTCCTATCTCGTGCTTGGCCTGCTCTTTTGCATCGTGGGCGCCATTCTCTACTCGCGCCGCGGCCTCCCCCCCGATGCCTGACGCCAGCCCCGAGCGGCGCAAGGTCGTCATCGTCGGCAGCGGCCCGGCCGGCCTGACCGCCGCCCTGTACACCGCCCGCGCCCAGCTGCAGCCCCTCGTCATCGAGGGCGAACCCTCGTCCACCAGCGACCAGCCGGGCGGCCAGCTCATGCTGACGACCGACGTCGAGAACTATCCCGGCTTCGTCGACGGGGTCATGGGACCCGACCTCATGGGCATGATGCGGGCCCAGGCGCTGCGGTTCGACGCCGAACTGCGCACCGCCAAGGTCAGCCGCCTCGATCTCACCCCCTGGCCCTTCGAGGTCTGGGTGGGCGACCCCGAAGCGGACCAACCCACCTTCCGCGCCGACACGCTGATCATCGCCACCGGGGCCCGCTCACTCATGCTGGGCTGCCCCAACGAGGACCGTCTGCTGGGCTACGGCGTCTCCACCTGCGCCACCTGCGACGGCTTCTTCTTTCGTGGCCAGCACATCGCCGTGGCCGGGGGCGGGGACTCCGCCATGGAGGAGGCCAACTTCCTCACCCGATTCGCCGACAAGGTCACCGTCATTCACCGCCGCGACCAGCTCCGCGCCTCGAAGATCATGCAGGAGCGCGCCTTCGCCAACCCGAAGATCGAGTTCCGCTGGAACAGCGTGATCACCGACATCATGGGTGACACCAAGGTGGCCGGCCTCGGGCTGCAGGACACCGTCACCGGCGAGGCGTCGCAGCTCGATGTGACCGGCCTCTTCGTCGCCATCGGCCACGAGCCAAACAGCTCGCTCCTCAAGGGCCAGCTCGAGCTGCAGGACAACGGCTACGTGCGCACCTTCGACGGCACCACGCGCACCAGCGTCGACGGCGTCTTCGCCTGCGGCGACGTGCAGGACGACTACTACCGCCAGGCCGTCACCTCGGCCGGGTCGGGCTGCATGGCCGCCATCGACGCCGAGCGCTGGCTCGAGATGAAGGGCGAGTAGCGAGCCGGGAACAGAACCGCCCACCCCTGCGTTACACCCGCTGACAAGGAGATGCAATGAGCGAGAAGATCGAGACCCTCACCGACGCTACGTTTGACGAGCATGTCAAGAGTTCGGACGTCCCCGTGCTGGTGGACTTCTGGGCGGAATGGTGCGGCCCGTGCAAGATGATCTCTCCGGTCCTGGAGGAGATCGCCGAGGAGCAGGCGGGCAAGATCAAGATCGGCAAGCTCAACATCGACGACAACCTGGACGTGACCCGTCGCTTCGACGTGATGAGCATTCCGACGCTCATCCTGTTCAAGGACGGCGAGCCCCAGGTCCGCCTGATCGGGGCCAAGCCCAAGGGCGCCCTGCTGGAGGAGATCTCGGCCTACCTGTAGGCCTGCCCCTCTCCTTCGGCGATCGCGGCCCGGCGGTCTCGGACGTCCAGCACCGCCTGAGCGCCGTCCTGCCGGGCGCGCCCGTCGACGCCGACGGAATCTTCGGCCCGGCCACCCGCGCCGCCGTCCAGGCCTTCCAGCGCCTACGGGGCCTGCGCGTCGACGGGGTGTGCGGCCCGCAGACCTGGAACACCCTGGTGGAGGCGGGTTTCCGGTTAGGCGACCGCTTCGTCTACCGCCGGACCCCCATGCTGCGGGGTGACGACGTGGCGGAGCTGCAACAGCGCCTGTGCACGCTGGGGTTCGACACGGGCCGCGTCGACGGCATCTTCGGTGACGACACCGCCCGCGCCCTGGGCGAGTTCCAGCGCAACGCCGGGCAGCCGGTGGACGGCATCGTGGGCGGGGCCACCCTGCGGGAGCTCTTGCGCCTCGAGAGCCGCCACCACGACCCCGAGCTGGTCTCGTCGGTGCGGGCCCGGGCCGCCCTGCGCCACGCCCCACCCACGCTCCTGGGGCGGCACGTGGCCGTGGGCGAGAGCGGGGGCCTGGGCAGCGTGACCGGGGCGTTACGGCGCCGGCTGACGCTCAGCGGGACGCGGGTCACCGAGCTGCATCACCCCGACGACGCCGTCCAGGCCCGCGAGGCCAACGAGCTCGGGGTCGACGTGTTCGTGGGCTTGAGGTTGAACCCCTCGGCCTCGGCCTGCCGGACGGCATTCTGGTCGGGTACCCACGACGAGTCGCCCGGGGGGCGCCGCCTGGCCGAACTGGTCCAAATGGCCGTGCCGGGCGCCCTCGACGTGGAGGACGCCGGCGCCCACGGCATGTCCCTCCCCCTCCTGCGTGAGACGCGCATGCCTGCCGTGCTGGTCGAGGTCGGTCCAGCCAGCTCCGTCGTGGAGCGGGCCCTGTCGCTCGCCACCGCCCTGTCGAGCGCCCTGGGGCGCTGGGCCGACGCCTCCTGGGACTGATTACCGGTAATAAAACCGGTCGCGACGGTTACGCGATCAAAGCCGCTACCAGGTGAACCGAGTGACAATCCACAACATCATGCACAGGTTGTGGATGAACCTGTACCGGTCATTGACAGTTGTGTGAACTATGCGACGCCTCCGTCACCGACCATGGCGCGGTAGATGCGCTCGAGGTCCTCGAGCGTGGCGAACTCGACCACCAGACGGCCCCGCCGATTCTGGATGTCGACCTTGACCCGGGTGTTGAGGTGGGTGGAGAGGAGTTCCTCGAGCTCGAGCACGCCGGGCTCGGGCAGCTTCTTGACCGTGGCCCGGCGCGCCGGCCCATCGGTCGTACCTGAGGTCGTACCGCTGCTCACGGGTACTTCGACCGGCTCCTCGGCCTCGACCGGAGGCAGGACGCGGAGGTCGGCTCCCCC
The DNA here is from genome assembly GCA_035602795.1 of Acidimicrobiales bacterium. Lineage (GTDB taxonomy): Bacteria > Actinomycetota > Acidimicrobiia > Acidimicrobiales > RAAP-2 > Bog-473. Next base: position 9,463 of record DATNLP010000088.1, read on the forward strand.
GGAGCGGACCAGATCCTCGACGGCCCGAACCGTCAACCCCTCGTCGATGATGCGCTCGACCAGCTTCTCCTGCAGGGCGCGGTCGGGGGTGCCGAGGAGAGCCCGGGCGTGGCCGGCCGAGATGGTGCGCTCGGCCAGGGCGCGCTGGGCGCCGGCCGGCAGTTGCAGGAGGCGCAGCGTGTTGGTCACGGTGGCCCGGCCCTTGCCCATGCGGGTGGCCACCTGCTCGTGGGTCAACCCGAACTCGTCGATCAGCTGCTGGTAGGCGGCCGCCTCCTCGAGGGCGTTGAGGTCGACCCGGTGGAGGTTCTCGACCAGGGCCTGTTCCAGGCTGGCCACGTCGTCGGCCACCTGTACCAGCACGGGGATGGTCTGCAGGCCGGCCCGGCGGGCGGCTCGCCAGCGCCGCTCCCCCGCGATCAGCTCGTAGGTGCCGGCCTCCTCGGGCAGCAGCTCGCGGACCAGCACCGGTTGGAGTAGCCCGACCTCCTTGATGGAGGTAGCCAGGGAGGACATGGACTCTTCGTCGAAGTGGCTCCTGGGCTGGAATGCGTTGGGCCGGATGTGGGAGATGGGGACCACCCGAAGCAGGGAGTCGGACTCCCCGGTGGCCTCGCTCGGGATCAGGGCACTCAGGCCCTTACCGAGTCCGCTGCGGCGCGCCATTGCTCACCTCCTTGGCCAGCTCGCGGTAGGCCACCGCCCCCCGTGAGGCCGGGTCGAACACAGTGATGGGTTGCCCGAAGGAGGGCGCCTCCGACAGGCGGACCGTCCTCGGGATCACGACCTTGCACACCCGCTCGGAGAAGTGCTTCCTGACCTCGTTGGCCACGTCGACCGAGAGGCGGGTGCGGGCGTCGTACATGGTGAGCACAATGGTGGTCACCTCGAGCGACTCGTTCAGGTTGGTCGAGACGAGGTTGACGTTGCGCAGGAGCTGGCTCAGGCCCTCCAGGGCGTAGTACTCGCACTGGATGGGCACCATCACCTCATCGGCCGCCGCCAGCCCGTTGACCGTGATGAGGCCGAGCGAGGGCGGGCAGTCGATCAGCACGAAGTCGAAGTCGTCCACCACCGAGTCGACGGCCCGCTTCAGCTTGAGCTCGCGGCTGAAGGCGGGCACGAGCTCGATCTCGATGCCGGCCAGGTCGATGGTGGCCGGAGCCACGAAGAGGTTCTTGACGCTCGTCGGCTCGATGCAATCCTCTAGGGGCTGCTCCCGCATGATCACGTCGTACATGGAGTACTCGAAGTTGCGAGCCTCGACGCCCAGGCCGGTGGTGGCGTTGCCCTGCGGATCGAGGTCGATCACCAGCACCCGGTAGCCCTGTTCGGCCAGGGCGGCGCCCAGGTTCACCGTCGTGGTGGTCTTGCCCACCCCCCCCTTCTGGTTGGCGATGGCGATGATCCGGGGCAACTCACGGGCGGCCGGCTTGGAGCCGTTCAGCAGCTCTACGGCCTCCTCCCGGATGGACGGCGTCCGCATGGCCGGCTCCGAGGCTGGTGCCGGCTCAGGGACGGGTGCGGGCTCCGGGGCCTGAGCGTGCTTCCCGACCGGGTCCGGCTCGGGGGCCGAGGTGACTGGTTCCGCCGCCTCTACCGGGGCAGGGGCAGGCATCGGTTCGGCGACTGGGGTCGGCTCCGGGGCCGGGGCCGCAGGTGCCGCCGGTGCCGCCGATGCCGCGGCCGGAGCGTGTTTCCCGACCGGGTCCGGCTCTGTGGCCAGGGCCGCTGGTTCCGCCCGTGCTGCTGCCGGCTGCATCGGCGTTGTCTGGGCAGGGATTCGTGGTGTCGGCGTCGTCTCCGGTGTTGCCCTTTCGGCCATCTCCGCCTGGGGCTCCTCAGCTGGGGCTTGGTTGGAACCTACACCGTCTCCGGCAACGATCTCTTCGGTGACGTCTGCCTGTGCCTCTGGGGGCGTTGCTGGGACCGTCTGGGCTGCTGACGGGGGAGCCGTGGCCGGAGGCTCAGTGGGTTGCGAGGACTCGGATATCAGCTTCTTGACGGGATCCACGGAGGTGGGTCCCGGCGGGTTAGCTGGGGGTGAGGACCGTGGTGACTGCGACTGCGGTATCTCCTGGGGCTCCCTGTCCTTGCGCCGAATGCGCATCAGGCAAGCTCTCCCACACCCCGCACCACGCCGCCTATCCTGGCGTGCCGGCGCTTCGAGGTCAAGGGTTCCCAGATGTTCCACGTGGAACTTTCGGCCAGGGGTCCGTGGTTGCCGCAGAGCGGCGCCCCACCCGCAGGGACTGTTTCACGTGGAACATGCCCGTGGCTCTGTCGCCGGCCTACTCGTCATGACAATGGGCGGGCGCTGAGCCGAGCCCGATGGAGGCCAGGGGCTGGACGGCGTCGGGTGCGTCAGAACAGGGGTTTCTTCGCCGGCACGCCGTTACGACGGGGAAAGCGCTCGGGACACGGCTCAGCCTGCCGCAGAACCTGAAAGGCGAACTCCCCCCGGGCCGGATCAGAAGGCACCAGCCCGAACTGCCGCAAGGCTTCATGCGGCCAGCGCTCGTCGCCCTGTGTCCCCCCGTCGTGGGCCGGGGGCTCGGAGACCACGAGCCATCCTCCGACCTTCAAGAAGGGGGCGGCACACTCGGCCACGACGGCCGGGCGGCCGAAGGAGCGGGCCAGGACGCCGTCGAATCCGCCCCTCAGCCGCCCATCCCGGCCGAGCTCCTCGGCCCGGCCGCCCAGCACCTCGATCCGCCCCTGAAGGCCCAGACGCTCGACGGCCCGGCGCAGGAAGTCGCTGCGGCGGGCACTGGCGTCGAGCAGGACCAGGGAGGCGTCGGGCCAGTGTTGGGCCACCACCAGGCCGGGCAGCCCTCCGCCAGAACCGAGGTCGACCACCCGGGGCCGGGGGCTGGACTCCAAAGAACGGGCGATCTCGGCGAACTCCTCGGCGTGGCGCAGCTGGATCTCCAACGGACCGGGGCCGAGGAATCCAGCCCGACGTGCGTCCGCCAGAACCTCGTACAGCACTGTGGCCGTCGATGGCGCCTCGGGCTTCGCGCTGGGGGCGAGAGAGGCCGGGGATGCGGGAGCTGCGGGGGAAGTGGGGGAGGGGACGTCAAGGTCGGACTGCCCCACGCCCCCCTCGTCGGGCCGGGACACCGGCGGCGGGAGCGTCAGCCGGCGGGAGCGATGACGATGTAGCGGTTCGGGTCCTCGCCCTCAGAGCGGGTCACGACCCCCGACATCTCGTTGATGGCGTCGTGCACGGCCTTGCGGTCGGCCGGGCTCATGGCCTCCAGGGCCTTCTCCTGGCCCGAAGAGAGCACCTCTTCGGCGATCTGCGTGCTGAAGCGCTTGAGAGCGGCCGAGCGCTTCTCCCGGTAGCCGGCGACATCGACCAGGATCCGGTCGGTTCGCGACGGGCACTGGCGCTGGACCACCGCCCTCGTGAGGTCCTGCACGGCGACCAGGGTCGAGCCACGGGGGCCGACCAGGATGCCGAGGTCGTCGCCCGTCGCCGCGATCTCGACCGTGTCCTCGTCGAGAAGGCGGCACTCGACCGAGGCCTCCATCCCGTACTCACTCAGGAGGCCGGCCAGAAAGGCCCGGCCGACTTCACCCTGCTCCTCGAGTGTCATTCCCTCGGCCATGTCCTCTGTCTCCTTCACTTCGTTGTCACCTTGATCGGCCTGACGCGGTGGGCGCGCCGACGAGCGGGGCGACGAACCGTTCTGCGAAGCCTCGACCGACCCTTCCGCCACGACGGTCGCCTTGCTGCGATTGCGGCGCCGCCGCGCCGAGCGGCTGGTCCCACTCCCCGCTCCGGCCGTCCTGGCTTCGCCGCCGCCGGAAGCGCTCCCGCCACCCCCACCATTGGCGCCGCCGCCAGTGGCGGCGCGACCTCCCGAGCCGCTCCCGGAACCCCGGCTGACGGACCCACCCGACGACGAGGCCGAACCCGATCCACCCGTCGAGGTCCGCTGGCCGCCGCCCTGACGACCCGCCGAGCGGGTGTTGCGACGGGTGCGCTCCCGCTTGGGCCGGGCCCCGACCGGGCGCACCCGGGCCCGCACCCGGGCCTCCTCACGCACCCGACCGAACAAGCCTGTCTTCGCCTCGGTCACAACGATGACCTCGGCATCACCCTCGGCCACCCCCAGCTGATCGAGGGCGCGCTCAGTCGCCTCCTCGACGGTCTTGCCCGTCACCTCAACCCATTCCACGAGTTACCGCGCCTTTCTCGCCCGCTTGGATCGGGACCGCGGATGCTGTTTGGGGGCTGCCGCCTCGGAATCGGCCGCTGACTTGCCGTTGGCAGCCTTGCCCGACGGGCCCTTGCCATTGCCGCCGGAGCGACCGTTCGATCCGGGCTGGGCCTTCGGCGGCACCGTGCCCTTGGCCAGCGACGTCCCGTCCGTCGCCGTCGACTTCTTCTTCGCTGCCGGCTTGGACGCGGACGGAGGCGGAGGTTTCTGCTCCTTCTCCTTCTCCTTCTCCTTCTCCTTCTCGTCCTTGGCCGAACCGATCTCGCGCTCGGCCGTCACCGGCGTCACCATGCCCGTGCGGAACATGATGTCTTGCGTGCCGATCCTCATGGCCGAAGACACCACCATGTAAATGGTTGCTCCCGCGGGCACTTTTATGTAAATGACAGCGAACAGAAGAGGAAAGATCTTCTGCATGGTTTGCATCTGTGGGTTGGCCGCTGCCGCCTGCGGGTTGCGGCTGTTCATCTGCTTCATTTGGTAGTACTGCAGGAACACGGCGATGGCAATAAGTGCCAGGTAGGGGAGGATTCCGGGGAAACCGTGGTGTGACAGCGGCGAGCTCGACAAATCCATCCCGAACCACCAGTGCATTTGGCCGTGACTGGCGACCAGTGCATGGTGCATTTGTGAATTCGGGGGCAGGTATTCGCTATTTGTTGCCGTGGTCTTTGAGAGGTCACGGATGAGCGAATACAGCACAATGAGGAAGGGCATTTGCAACAGAGGCGGCAGGCAGGCCCCGAAGGGGCTCGTCCCGTTCTCCTTGTAGAGCCGCATCATCTCCTGGTTGAGCAGCTCCCGGTTCTCCGGGCCCTTGTACTTGGCCTGGAGCTTCTTCATCTCCGGCTGCAGGCGCTGCATGGCGATCATCGACCGCGTGCTCTTCACCGTGATGGGGGTGAGGGCCAGCATGATGATCACGGTCAGGCCGGCGATGGCGAAGCCGTAGTTGGGCCAGACGGCGTAGAGCCCGGCCAGGATCCAGCCGAACAACTTCAGCAGCGGGTGGAAGACGTTGAGGATGGGCTGGATCGGGTTCGAGGCCAGCAGGGGGTGCAGCGTGCTCAGCATCAGCGTGGCCGTCCTTCCTCGTGGGCGTGGACGTGTACGGGCACGGGCAGGGGCAGGGGCACCAGGTCAACCCCGTGGGGGCCGAAGGGCCGGCAGCGCAGCAGGCGCCGGGCCGTCAGGGCGGTGGCCCGCCCGAACCCGTGCTCGGTGTAGGCCTCCTTGGCGTAGTTCGAGCAGCTGGGATAGAAGCGGCAGGGCGACATCCGACCCGAGGCCGCCCCTTGATACGCGCTGAGCAGGGACAACGCGACCCGGTTGGCCAGGCGCGGGCGGTGCTCGGGCGGTGCTCCGGCGCTCACGGGGTCACCGCCTGTACCTGTCCAGCGCGCCGCAGGGCGGTGGCCACGTCCGAACGGAAGGCCGCCGGGGGCTCGGTGGCCGCGCCCGGGGCGACACGCAACAGATAGGTGCCGCGGGGGAGCGTGGGCGCCTCGGCCCGCACGACCTCACGGGCGCGCCGGCGCAGGCGGTTGCGCACCACGGCCGTGCCGCAGGGGCGCCCAATTGCGTATCCTACCTGGGGAAACACGCCGGGCGCGCCGTCCTCGGCCGGCACGAAGGAGGCCCGCACCGGGCCACTCGAGGCGCGGGAGCGCGAGCGCTGCAGCTCGGCAAAGGCGGAGCGGGAGGTGAGACGACCGAACGTCCGTTGCGGCACGTCGGCCTCAGGCGGTGAGCCGGTGGCGTCCCTTGAGCCGCCGTGACTTCAAGATGGCCCGCCCGGCGCGGGTGGACATGCGCTTGCGGAATCCGTGGGTCTTGGCCCGCTTCCGGGTGTTGGGTTGGTAGGTGCGCTTCACGTCAATCAGCCTTTCGCGACCAAACGGCGTCCCGCGCCGGTTCGTCGCAGGGTCGGTGCCGCGGCCCTCGGTAACGTCCACTGGCCGGCGGCGGCGAGTCGTCCCATGTTAGGCGCGATTTGTGGATGGGCTCTAGTCGCATCCGCCCCCCGCGGTGTACGTTCGACCAATTCCCCGCACCGAGGATCGTTCCGAACATCGTGGCAGGACGTCGAGTGGGGAGAAGGGGCGATCGGGAGAGCGGTGATGCAGGCTGGAGATCTGTGGACACGATGCACCGGGTCGCTGCGCGACCAGGTCTCGGAGACCACCTGGCAGCTCTGGCTCTCGGGGATCGAGCCCATCGGCTTCCGGGACGGCGTCATGGTCCTTTCCGTCCCGAACGGGCTCATCCGGGAGCGGATCGAGTCGCGCTACCTGCCCATGATCGAGGACACGCTGGCCAACGAGGTCGGGTCCCCGGTCCGGGGCCGCCTCGAGGTGCACGAATCCGAGCTGGCCGATCCCGTGGTGGAGCCCGACGCCATCTTCGGGCTGCCGGCGGACCCCGAGCCGGCGCTCGAGCCGGCGCGCCCGGGCGTGACCGGAGTGGGCCGGGAGTCGCCGGCCGTCCAGCTCGACTCCAAGTTCACCTTCGAGACTTTCGTGGCCGCCTCTTCCAACCGCCTGGCCCACGCAGCGGCCCAGGCCGTGGCCGAGACGCCGGGGCGGTCCTACAACCCTCTCTTCATCTACGGCGACAGCGGCCTGGGCAAGACCCACCTGCTCCACGCCATCGGCAACTACGTCACCGAGAACTACCCCCGGCGCAAGGTCCTCTACGTCACCACCGAGACCTTCATGAACGACTTCGTCGACTCGCTGCGCACCTCGACCACCCTGGCCTTCAAGCGGCGCTACCGCGACTGTGACGTCCTGCTGATCGACGACGTCCAGTTCATGGAGCGCAAAGAGGGTCTCCAGGAGGAGTTCTTCCATACCTACAACGACCTGAAGGGCGCCTCCAAGCAGATCGTGCTCACGTCGGACCGGCCACCCAAGTCGATCGAGACGCTCGAGGACCGTTTGCGCAGCCGCTTCCTCTCCGGCCTGATCACCGAAATCGACCCCCCCGACCTCGAGACCCGCCTGGCCATCTTGCGCTCGAAGTCCATGAGCGAGCACCAGGACGTGCCCGACGACGTGCTCGAGTTCATCGCCTCGCACGTGAAGGACAACATCCGGGAGCTCGAGGGGGCGCTGACCCGCATCTGTGCCTTCGCCAAGCTCAACAACGAGCCGATCTCCCTGACCCAGGCCGAGAAGGTGCTCTCGGACCTCGTCCTGGCGGGGGAGCCTCGGCGAATTTCGCCCCAAATGATCCTCGACGCCACCGCGGCCAGCTACGGCTTCTCCGTCGACGCCCTGTGCGGCCCCAGCCGCACGCGGCCGCTGGTCACGGCCCGCCAGGTCGCCATGTACCTCACCCGCGAGCTCACGGACTACAGCTATCCGGCCATCGGGCGGGTGTTCGGCAAGCGGGACCACACCACCGTGATCCACGCGGTCGACAAGATCGCCGGCCAAATGCAGGAGCGCCGGCAGATCTACGAGCAGGTCACCGAGCTCATCCAGAAGATCCGTGCCGGATCGTCCTGACGACCACCGCCCCGTCCAGCGGGCCTCGCGCCTGTGGCCGGCCCCGGGCAAAGCCTGTGGACCGGCCCACCGCTCCCTGGGGACAGGACCCGGCCCCATCCCCAGCCTCACGCCACGGCCGCTCGTGCCGCGCGGGATCGGCGCGCGTGCCGCACAGGCCCGTGGGGACAAGTTTGGGGGCGCGACGCAGGGCCTCGGTTGTGTCGTCCACAATTCACAGCCCTTACTACCGTTACTACTCACTTACATCCCTCTCTTCGCGATGAAGAACTGGGGAACCACCCGAAAGGACTGTCGCCGGTGAAGTTCAGATCCGAGCGCGACGCACTGGTCGACATGTTGGCCACCGCCGGCCGTGCCGTCGGCGGGCGCGGCGGCTCGTCCCCCGTGCTGCTCGGGCTGCTGCTCGACTGCTCGGGCAACACGCTGTCGGTAACGGGGACCGACCTCGACCTCACGATCCAGGTCACCGACGAGGTGATCGGCATCGACGACGGGAGTTGTGTCATTCCCGCCCGCCTGTCGACCGACATCGTGCGCCGGTTGGAGCCGGGGGCGGTGACGTTGGCCGACGACGGGGACGACATCACCATTTCGGCGGCCCGGTCGACCTTCAAGTTGCACACGTACCCGGTGGTGGAGTTCCCTCCCGTGGGCAAGACGAGCGAGCCGACGGCACACATCTCGGAGACGGCGCTCGGCGAGGCGGTGCGCCAGGTGGTGCGCGCCGCGTCCCACGACGACGGCCGGCCCCTGCTGACCGGCGTCCTGGTGTCGCACATCGACGACACCATCCGCCTGGTGGCCACCGACTCGTACCGCATGGCCATGCGCGACCTCCCGGGGGCGAATGTCATTCCGGGCGAGGAGGATCTCCTCGTCCCGGCCCGAGCGCTCTCGGAGCTGCAGCGCCTCCCGACGGGCACCATTTCCGACCAGGCGGAGACGGCCCGCGTGGGCGTCGCCGCCAACAGCAACGAAATCACCTTCTGGCAGGGCAACGTGCAGATCAGTACCCGGCTGCTCGAGGGGCGTTACCCGGACTACAAGCAGCTGATCCCCGACCACTACCCCAACCGCCTCCACCTCGGGAAGGAGACGTGCCTGGCCGCGCTGCGGCGCGTGCAGCTGCTTGTGCGCGACAACACGACCCCGGTGCGGCTGACCATGCGACCCGGCGGGGTGGACCTCAGCGTGCAGAGCCAGGACGTGGGCGATGCGGCCGAGTCGGTCGACGGCGACTACACCGGCGAGGATCTCGTCATCGCCTTCAACCCCGCCTACCTCATCGACGGCGTAGAGGCCGTCGCGGGTGACGAGGTGATCGTCGAGACGGCGGACGCGTCGCGCGCGGCCACCGTGCGCGGCGCCGAGGACGACGCGTTCCGCTACCTCCTCATGCCGGTGCGGGTCTCCTGAGCGCACCGGTCCCGCGGTGACCGTCCGGCACCTGGAGCTGTCCGACTTCCGCATCTTCCGCGCCGCGGTGGTGACGCCCGAGCCCGAGGGCACCACGGTCATCACCGGCGCCAACGGAACCGGGAAGACCAGCGTGCTCGAGGCGGTGGCCTACCTGGGGACGCGCCGCTCGTTCCGGGGCGCCCCACCCGAGGCCATGGTGCGCACGGGTGCCGGCTGCGCCATCATCCGGATGGAGCTGCGGGCCGGGTCGAGCCCCACCGCGGTCGACGCCGAGATCGTCCCGGAGGGACGCGGCCGCACCCGGGTCAACGGCAAAGGGGTCACGGCACGCAAGGACCTGGCCGCGGCCGCCCCGTGCACCGTCTTCTGCCCCGAAGACCTCACCATCGTCAGCGGCGGGCCGAAGGCGCGGCGCGATCTGCTCGACGACGCGCTGGCCCTGCTCGACCCCGAAGGGGCGCGGGCGGCCGACGAGACGGACCGGGTGCTGCGCCAGCGGGCGGCGCTGCTGCGCCAGTCCGGCGGACGGGCCGGCGAAGACGTCGTCTCCACCCTCGACGTGTGGGACCAGCGCCTGGCCGACGCCGGCAAGGTCCTGGTGGCGGCGCGTGAACGCCTGGCCGGGGACCTCGGGCCCCTGGTGGCATCGGCCTACGGCCGCCTGGCCGGCGAAACGGGGGAGCCCGTGGTGGTGCAACGCTACGCGCGCAGCTGGAGCGGCGACCTGGCCGATGCCCTGGCGGCGAGCCGGCGGGACGACCTGCGCCGGGGCGTGAACACCGTGGGGCCGCACCGCGACGACCTGGTCCTGGCCCTCGACGGTCGGGAAGCCCGCACGCACGCCTCCCAGGGCGAGCAGCGATGCCTGGCGCTCGCCCTGCGGCTCGGCGTGCACGAGCTCGTCCGGACCCGCACCCCGCTGCGGCCTACGCTCCTCCTCGACGACGTGTTCTCCGAGCTCGACCCGGTCCGCAGCCGGGCCCTGGTGGCTCAGCTGCCGGCCGGCCAGTCCCTGCTCACCACGGCCGCCCCGTTACCCGAGGGGATCGAGGTGGCCCGGGTGGTCCCGGTGACCGACCTGGTGGGGGCGTGAGGGACCGGACGGGCGACGGCCCCCGGCCTGTCGGCGAATCGCTGCCGCGGCTACTGGGCCGCCTGGGTGCCCCGGCCAGCACGGCCACCATGGAGGCGGTCTTCGCCCGCTGGGACGAGGTGGTGGGCGCGGAGCTGGGCCAGCACGTCCGCCCGCTGCGCGTCGACGGACACGCGCTGGTCGTCGCGGCCGACCACCCCGTCTGGGCCACCCGGGCGCGACTCGAGTCCGCCCGCATCCTGGCCCAGGTGCAGGCCCTCGGACAGAGCCCGGTCGAGCGTCTGGACGTGGTGGTCGAGCGGCCCTAGACGGCGCGACCCGAGACCCCTTTTCGACCGTTCAAGAGTGCCGAAACGACACGGCTGTCGGGTAGAATGGTGCGTTCGCATCGAAGGGCCGGAGGTACATAGACCGGGGATTCGGTACGCACCACGAAGACCGTAGTTTTGAAAGGGCGCGCCTGTGGCAGTGAAGGTGGACGAGACACCGGGCAAGACGAACGCCTCGTATGGTGAGGCCGACATCACCATCCTCGAGGGCCTCGAAGCGGTCCGGAAACGCCCCGGCATGTACATCGGCTCGACCGGCCCGAGCGGCCTGCACCACCTCGTGTGGGAGGTGGTCGACAACTCGGTCGACGAGGCCATGGCCGGCCGCGCCACCCGCATCGACGTCACCCTGTTGGCCGACGGCGGGGTCCGGGTCAGCGACGACGGGGCGGGCATCCCGGTGGGTCCCCACCCCAAGTTCCCCAAGGTCTCCACGGCGGAGATCGTGCTGACCACTCTGCACGCGGGGGGCAAGTTCGGGGGGAAGGGCTACCAGGTCTCGGGCGGCCTGCACGGCGTCGGCGTCTCGGTGGTCAACGCCCTGTCCAGCCTGCTTTTGCTGGAGGTCGACCGGGACGGCCGCCACTGGGAGGCCGAGTTCGAGAAGGGCGGCAAGCTCAAGCGCAAGGTGACCGACACCGGGCCGGCGCCCAAGGACCGCAGCAGCGGCGAGCCCCGGACCGGGACCACCGTGACCTTCTGGCCGGACGCGTCCGTCTTCGACGAGACCGAGTTCCGCGCCCAGACCGTCACCGAGCGCATGCAGATCATGGCGTTCTTGAACAAGGGCCTCGAGATCCGCTTCGTCGACGAACGGACCGACCCGGTGACGAAGGTCACGTTCAAGTACAACGGCGGCATCGTCGACTTCGTCAAGCACCTCAATGCGTCGAAAGAGGCGCTGTTCCGCAAGGTGGCCTCGTTCGAGCAGTCCGAGGACGGCCAGGAGGTCGAGATCGCGCTGCAGTGGAACACCGGGTACCACGAGTCGATCCACTCCTTCGCCAACGGCATCTCGACCATTGAGGGCGGCATGCACGTCGAGGGCTTCTCCAAGTCGTTGACCAATGTCGTCAACCGCTACGCCCGCGCCCGCAACCTCTTGAAGGAGAAGGAGGAGAACCTCAAGGGCGAGGACATCCGGGAGGGACTGACCGCCATCATCTCGGTGAGGTTGCGCGACCCGCAGTTCGAGGGTCAGACCAAGGCCAAGCTGGGCAACCAGTCGATCCGCTCCCTCACGGAGCGCACGACGAACCAGAAGCTCACCGAGTGGCTGGAGGAGAACCCCCGCGAGGCCAGCCAGATTGTGCAGAAGTCGCTGCAAGCGGCGCGGGCCCGCCTCGCCGCCCAGGGCGCCCGCGACCTGACGCGGCGCAAGTCGGCCCTCGACGGCGCCGGGCTGCCGGGCAAGCTGGCGGACTGCTCCTCGCGCGACCCGCGCGAGTCCGAACTCTTCATTGTGGAGGGCAACTCGGCCGGCGGCTCGGCCAAGGACGCGCGCAATCCCGTCACCCAGGCCATCCTCCCGATCCGCGGCAAGATCCTCAACGTCGAGCGCGCCCGCATCGACAAGATGCTGAAGAACGTCGAGATCCAGGCCCTGATCTCGGCCATCGGCGCCGGGCTGGCCGAGGAGTTCGACGTCGACAAGATCCGCTACCACAAGGTGATTCTGCTGGCGGACGCCGACGTCGACGGCAGCCACATCCGTACGCTGCTGCTCACGTTCTTCTTCCGCCAGATGAAGCCGTTGGTCGAAGGCGGGTTCGTCTACGTGGCCCAGCCGCCGCTGTACTCGACGCTGGTGGGCAAAGAGAAGATCTACCTCAAGGACGACGCGGCCCGGGCCGCGTTCCTGGCCGAGCACCCGGACCACAAGCACGAGTTCAACCGCCTGAAGGGGCTCGGCGAAATGGACTTCGCCGAGCTGCGCGACACGACCATGGACCCGGGGCGCCGTTCGCTGCTGCAGGTGAACGTCGAGCAGGCGGCGCTGGCCGACGAAGTGTGCTCCATCCTGATGGGCGACGACGTCGAGCTGCGACGCCACTTCATTCAGACGAATGCCAAAGACGTCCGCTTCCTTGACATCTGAGCGAGCGGACGGGGAGTAGGAGAACATGCCACGTCAGTCGACACGCGGCTCGGGACGCGGGGGAGGGGGCCGCGGGTCCGCCGGCTCCGGCGAGGGCGGGACGACGCCCCCGGAAGAGCCGCCGGTCAGCGGGTCCATTGAGCCGATCGAGATCCAAGAGGAGATGGAGCGCTCGTTCCTCGAGTACTCCATGTCCGTCATCGTGTCGAGGGCCCTCCCCGACGTGCGCGACGGGCTCAAGCCCGTGCACCGCCGGATCCTCTATTCCATGTACGACAACGGGCTGCGCCCCGACCGGCCGCACAACAAGTGCGCCAAGGTCGTCGGCGAGGTCATGGGGACCTACCACCCCCATGGTGACTCGGCCATCTACGAGGCCCTGGCCCGCATGGTGCAGGAGTTCTCCCTCCGCTACCCGCTGATCGACGGGCACGGCAGCTTCGGCGGACGCGGGCCCGACGACGGGGCCGCGGCCATGCGCTACACCGAGTGCCGCCTGGCGCCGCTCGCCCTCGAGCTGATGGCCGACATCGACGAGGAGACCGTCGACATGCAGGCCAACTACGACGGTTCGGCGCTCGAGCCCGTCGTGTTGCCGGGCCGGTTCCCCAACCTGCTCGTCAACGGGTCGCAGGGCATCGCAGTCGGCATGGCCACCAACGTGCCGCCGCACAACATGGGCGAGGTCATCGACGCCGCCATCCACGTCCTGCACCACCCCGAGGCCACGCCCGACGACCTCATGCAGTTCGTCAAGGGCCCCGACTTCCCGACGGGCGCACTGATCCTCGGCCGCCAGGGCATCCTCGACGCCTACCGGACCGGGCGCGGGTCGATCAAGATGCGCGCCGTCGCCGAGATCGAAGAGGGCCGCGTCGGCGACCGCATCGTCGTGACCGAGCTGCCCTACCAGACCTCGGTCGAGGTGATTGAGCAGAAGATCACCGAGCTCGTGCGCTCCGGCGACCTCGACGGCATCAGCGAGCTGCGCAACGCGTCGGCCAATCAGCAGCCCCGTCTCGTCATTGAGCTCAAGCGCGACGCCAACGCCAAGGTGGTCCTGAACAACCTGTTCAAGCAGACGCCGCTGCAGACCAGCTTCGGCGTCAACATGCTGGCCCTCGTCGACAGCGTGCCGCGCACGCTCAACCTGGCCCAGGCGCTTTCGTACTACGTCGACCACCAGATCGAGGTCATCACCCGGCGCTCGCAGTTCCGCCTCGACAAGGCGCGCAACCGGGCCCACATCGTCGAGGGCCTGCTGCGGGCCATCGACATGCTCGACGCCGTCATCGCCACCATCCGGGCCTCGGCCGACCGCCCGGAGGCCCGGACGGCGCTGATGGCCGAGCCCTTCTCCTTCACCGAGGTACAGGCCACCCACATCCTCGACATGACGCTGGGACGCCTGACCCGCCTCGGCCGCAGCGAGCTGGAGGCGGAGATGGCCGAGTTGCTGTCCACCATCTCCGAGCTCGAGGCCATTTTGTCGGACGACGCCAAGCTGCGCGGCGTCATCGAGACCGAGATGACCGCCATCCGCGACAAGTTCGACAACCCACGGCGGAGCATCATCACCCACGACCCGGGCGAGATGGGAGTGGAGGATCTCATCGACGACGAGGACATCGTGGTCACCATGACCCGCGCCGGCTACATCAAGTCGGTGGCCGCCGCCGCCTTCCGGACCCAGGGCCGCGGCGGTCGCGGCGTCCAGGGCGCCCGGCTGAAGGAAGAGGACCTGGTCAGCCAGGTGGTGCACTCCTCGGCCCACGCCTACCTGCTGCTGTTCTCGAACCAGGGCAAGGTCTACCGGCTGCGCGGGCACGAGATCCCGATGAAGGACCGCACGGCTCGGGGCACGGCGGCGGTGAACCTCGTGCCGCTGGCGCCCAACGAGTCCATCACCGCCATCATCGCCACCCGCGAGTTCTCGCCCGACCAGTTCCTGGTCTTCGCCACGGCGCAGGGGCAGGTCAAGAAGACGGCCCTGAGCGAGTACGACAAGTCGCGGCGTGAGGGCTTCATCGCCATCAACCTGCGCGACGGCGACGAGCTGGTGCGCGTGGTGGCGACGTCGGGCCACGACGACCTCTTCGAGGTCACGCGCAACGGCATGACCATCCGCTTCAACGAAGAGGACGTGCGCGCCATGGGCCGCGACGCCGCCGGCGTGCGCGGCATCAGGCTCCGCCAGGGTGACACCGTCGTCTCGTGCGACGTGGCCGCGGACGACACGGACATCCTCATTGTGACGGACGCCGGCTACGGGAAGCGGACCAAGCTCGAGCGCTTCAACCGTCAGACCCGCGGTGGCCAGGGTGTGCGCGGCATCCGGCTGACCGGGAGCAGGGGCTTCGTGGTCGCCGCCTTCATGGTCGCCCTGGACGAGGAGATCCTGCTCGTCTCCTCCGGTGGGGTCGTCATCAGGACGGAGGCCCGGGAGATCGCCTCGCAGGGCCGCGACGCCACCGGGGTGCGCGTCATGAACCTCGACGAGGGCCAGACCGTGGCTGCGGTCGCCCGCGTCAACGCCGAGGCGGAAGAGGGCGTCTGAGGCCGGGGTGCGTCGCTAGAAGCAGCGGCTAGAAGAAGCGGATGGACGAAATGGGCCAGACGCGCATCTCGACCTTCCCCACGATGAGCGACTTGTTGATCGGCCCCCAGTAGCGGCTGTCGCACGAATCGGTGCGGTTGTCGCCCATCACGAAGTAGTCGTTCGCCGGCACCTTGTAGGGCGAGGCCAGGCTGTAGGGGGTCGTCGGAGGTCCCGGCGTGGTGACCCCCTGCTCGGCGCGGGGCAGCCACGACTCGTCCAGCCGTCGGGCGTCGATGTAGACGTAGCCGCCGGACAGGGAGATGGTGTCGCCGGGCAGGCCGATGACCCGCTTGACGAGATCGTTGACGGGGGGCCCACCACAGTTCTCGGCGGCGGGCCGTGCGAAGACGACGATGTCGCCGCGGTCGACGCCGTGCAGGTGATAGCTCAGCTTGTTGACCAGGATGCGGTCGCCGATCTGCAGCGTCGGCTCCATGGACCCGGACGGGATGAAGAAGGTCTGGACGACGAAGGCGCGCAGGAGCACGGCGACCAGGACGGCCACGACGACGACGATGATCCCCTCGCGCAGCCAGTGGCTCGCCGACGGGGGTGCGGGCGGCGCCGGGTCGGGCTGCGCCACCTCAGGTGGAGCCGCTCCCGCGCCCACGCCGCCACCCCCGGCGGGCTCGTCGACCACGAGCGCCGGGTCGTTCAATTCGGGCGTCACTGCAGGGCAGGCTAGACGGCCCGGGCGGGTCGGGGGGCTCAGGCAGGCGCCGGAACGACCGACGCGGTGTCCCGGCCCGAGCGGATCAGCGTGCCGGGCAGGGCCCCGGTCGGAGCACCGTCGGACACCGTCTCCACGCCGTTGACCAACACACGGACAACACCGTGGGAGCCGGCGTAGAGTCGCGGGGTGTCGCCGGG
>DATNLP010000090.1:0-2440 GCA_035602795.1 Acidimicrobiales bacterium
CCCCGCCGCTGACGACCATGTCCTTGATGCGATCGTGCAGGTACAGGTACCCGTCGGCGTCGAAGTACCCGGCGTCGCCCGTGCGCAGCCAGCCGTCTGCGTCAATGGTGGCCGTGGTCTCCTGTTCCTTGCCCCAGTAGCCGTCCATGTTGTACGGCGAGCGGGTCCAGATCTCGCCCACCTCGCCCACGTCGACGTCCTTGCCGCTGTCGGGCTCGACGATGCGGAGCTCGACCGTCTCGTGCGGCTTGCCCGCCGAGCGCAACAGCCCGCGCCGCGGGCCGTCCGGGTCGTGGTCCTCGAACGGCAGCGCCGTAATGGCCCCCGTCGTCTCGGTCATGCCGTACACCTGGCAGAAGCCACAGCCGAACGCCGCCATGCATTTCACGAGGACGTCCTCGGATATGGGCGACGCCCCGTAGAAGATCAGCCGCAGGCTCGAGAGGTCCGTCGTGGTGAGCGACGGCGTGGCCAGCAGGAACATCAGAACGGCGGGCACGAGGAACATCTCGGTGATGCCCTCGGCCTCGATGAGCCGCAACAGGAGTGACGGGTCGACATCGCGCAAGATGATGGATCGCCCACCCCTCGACATGGCACAGAGCGCCCAGCCCGACCCCCCGATGTGGAACAGCGGCATGGCCGCCAGACTGACCGTGTCGTCGGAGATGGTGAAGGTGTCGCCGGCCGCGCCGATGGCCGTGGACAGGTTGGCGTTGGTCAGCATGACGCCCTTGGGCAGCCCGGTCGTGCCCGAGGTGTAGAGCTGCATGCTGACCTCGTCGGGCGCGGCCACGTAACCCGGGTCCTCGCTCGGGCACCCCTCGATCCACTGGCCGATCGGGACGGCGCGCGGGTCGGCACACGCCGTCGCAGCCGCGTCGCCGAGGACGACGATCCGGCGCACCGCCGGCAACCCACTCGACATGTCGGAGAGGGCCGGCAGGTAGTCGGTGTGGACGGCGAGCAGCGGGGCGCGGGAGTCGTCGATGATGGCCGCCATCTCCGCCGGTGCCAGCCGCCAGTTCACCGACACGCCGACCGCGCCGATCAGCGAACCCCCGAAGAGAAAGTCGAAGTAGGCGATGCCGTTGCGGTCGAGAAACGCCACCCGGTCACCGGCACCGAGGCCGTCTCGGGCCAGCGCCTGCGCGACGCAGCAGGCGGCATCGAGCTCCTCCCCCCACGTGCGGCGCTCGTCGCCCTGCACGAACATCTCGTGGTCTGGTTGGACCTGACCCAGATGCCGGATCAGGCCGGCGACCGTGTACCGGTCCCTTTCGGTGACGGCGACGCTCGATGGCACTCGTGACCCTCCTCGGTATGGCGCAGCACACCTTTTCGGGACGGGACCCTACGCACCCTGGTCTGACCGGCGCACCGCATCCCGACCGCCGGGAAGCTACTTGAGCGATGAGTCGTCGCCTCTGGTCAGAACCCTTTTCCCGAAATTGAGAAGAATTTTAGGTTCGCTATTAAGTCAAATTCAACCGGCTGACCTGCAGCTTTGTGATTATTATCACAAGGTCCGATAGTAAAGTACGAGGTCAGATGGTATTTCATCGGGCGAACAAGCGTAGATTTCGCCCACTGCTACATTGTTGGCCGCTAAGGTCGGTTTGGCCTTTTGGATGCATGCGGTGACCGGAGAGCCGGGCCGCATACCCGAAGTAAGACCGCCAATCCATCCTGACCAGACCAGACAAGGTCTCGACGCGCCCGCCCACCGGCGGTCCGACGGGGCCCACGAATCGAGGGACACCCGACCGCAGAACCATTGAAGGGGCTGTACACAACCGGCCGCACACCCTGCGGCGACAAGCCAGAACGGACGACGCCTTCCCGCTCTCCGTTCGGGGCGCGAATGCAATGGCCGGAGCCCGCCTACACCGAGCAGAGCCAGGCGCGCGTCCGCGCGCCCGACGAAGGGAGGTGCCGTGCGGATCCGCATTGCACTCACGACGGCGGTGGCCGTCATGTTCATCATTTCAGCAGTCCTTTTCACCGTGTTCGCCAACATGTCCGGAGCCTCGGCGCGGGCGACCCGTCATTGGGCGGGCAACCGGGTGCGGCCGGCCGCAATCAGCATGAAGCTGACGTCGTACTCGAAGGCACAGCAAGCTTCGAAGATCGTGAGCTACGCCGATGCCCTGGAGAAGCAGAAGGAAGAGGCCTACTTGAACGAGGCCGCCTATCTCAAGGCGCAGCAGCAGAACACCATCCCCAGCGCGTGGATGCCCACCGCAATATGCGAGGAGGATGGCCGGGACGATGCCTACGCCGGCTACTTCGGCATCCTCGAATGGAACGGCTTCGACGGTTACCCGACCGCGGGCAGCGCGCCCGCGTCGGTGCAGCTGGCTTGGGAGGCCGCTCACGGCCAAGGGCCGCCCGATGCCCCAGGCGAGTGCCACAGTTACTGATCGACCCGGATCGGCTC
>DATNLP010000093.1:0-4573 GCA_035602795.1 Acidimicrobiales bacterium
CACACCCCCCGAGGACCCCGTGGCAAGTCGGCGAACCAAGAGGGCCTGGCCGCGCTCGGCCGCCAGATGCGCGGCGGCAGCGGTGAGCCAGGGAGCGTGGCCAACGAGGCGGGGCTCAAAAACCTCGGGGAGCGCGTCGACATCGAGACCCGAGTCCACCTCGTCGAGGACGCAGATAGGCGGACGCAGGACGCCGAGCTGGACCATCTCGGTGCGCTTGCGCTCGCCACCGGAGAGGTCGACGTTGAGCGGGCGCACGAGGAGCCTGGGATCGAGGCCGACCGCCTTGGCCTCGTCGGCCATGCGGTCCGCGAGGGGCGCCGCGGCCGTGTCGGCGTGGGCGGCCGTCAACAGCGCGGCCAGGCCGACGCCCGGCACCTCGACTGGATGCTGCAAAGCCAGGAACAACCCCGCCTGCGCCCGTTGCCAGGCGGGCAGCCCGGTCAGCTCAACGCCGTCCAGGCGGATGCTGCCCGCGGTGACCTCGGTGCCCGGCCGGCCCATCAGCGCATGGGCCAGCGTGCTCTTGCCCGAGCCGTTGGGGCCCATGATCACGTGCACCTCGCCCGAGCGCACGGTGAGGTCGATGCCGTGCAGCACCTCCTTGCCGCCGGCCGAGGCGTGCAGGCCGGTGACCTCGAGCACGTGCTCCGCCGCGCCGCCGCCACTCATGGCAACACCACCAAGACGGTGCCGTCGGCCACTTCGACGGTGTACACGGCGACGGGCTGGGTCGCCGGCAGCGAACAGGCCTCCCCGGTCACCAGGTCGAAGGTGCTGCCGTGGCGCGGGCACTCGATCTGGCACTCCTCGGCCCACACCTCCCCCTCGGAGAGGGAGTAGTCCTCGTGGCTGCACTCGTCGTCGAGGGCGTGGAACTCGTCGCCGATGCGCACCAGCGCGATGCGGTGCCCGGCCACGTCGAAGCGCCGCGCCTCCCCGGGCTCGAGCTCGTCGGTCTGGCACAGGGCCACGGTCTCAGGCACCTGCGGCCACCCGGCCGGCGAGCGCCGTATCGAGCCGGTCGTGCACCTCGCGCCCGAGAAGCGCGGTGACCTCGGGTACGGGGCCCCGGTCGATGATGGCGTCGAAGAATCCCCGCACGATCAGGCCCTCCGCCACCTCGGGCTCCACTCCCCGCGACTCGATGTAGTACAGCTGGTCCTCGTCGACCGGGCCCACCGTCGAGGCGTGGGAGCACTTGACGTCGTTCTCCAAAATGTCGAGGTTGGGCACCGAGTCGGCATGGGCGCCCTCGTTGAGCACAAGGTTGTGATTGGTCTGACGGGCGTCGGAGCGCACCGCGCCGCGGTGCACCCGGATCAGGCCGCTGTAGACCGAGCGCGAGGACCCGGCCACCGCACCCTGGCACAGCAGCTCGCTCGTGGTCCTGGGGGCGGCGTGGTCCTGCAGGGTGCGGATGTCGTGCACCTGGGCGCCATCGCCCAGGTAGGCGGAGAGGATTTCACTGTGGGCATCCTTGCCGTCGACGGACACGTCCGCCCGGATGCGGTCGTAGGACGCGCCGAGGCCGACGGTGAACGTGCGCAGCGCCGACGCTCCCCCGCCCCGCGCAGCGAGGCGGGCGATGGACCAGGCGGCGTCGGGCAGCACCTGCAGCGAGACGTAGGAGACGGAGGCGCCCTCGGCCGCTGCCACCTCGGTCACCGGCACCACGAGTGACTGCTCGCAGCCGTTGGGCCCGGCGAAGACCTCGACCACCGAGACACGTGCGCCCTCGCCGGCGCGCACGGCGGTGCGAGGGAAGATCGCCGCGGCGGCGGCGTCGCACCAATGGACGACGAGGATGGGCTCCCCCACCGCGATGCCGGCCGGGACGTCCACGAAGACGGCGTCCAGGTGGAAGGCATCGTTGAGCCGGACGAGCGCGTCGCCTCCCTGTTGCACGGAGCCGAGCAGCTCGGGCGAGGTGGCCACTGATCCCGCGCCCCCGAAGGCGAAGGCGCCGGAATCTGCTTGCACGCACTCGCCGGGGTGCCCGTTGTGCACCAACACGCTGCCGGCGGTCGAGCCGAGCTCGGCGGTCAGCGCCGCCAGCAGGTCGAGGGCCGGTCCCGGCGCTGTCCCGTCGGGCGGTGCCGGCGTGAAGTCGTCCAGCACCAGATGGTCGATCGGTGTGTAGCGCCAGACCTCTTCGCTCTCCGATGGCAGCGGGGTCGACGCAAAGGCCCCGTAACCGACTGCACGCCGGTCGCGCAGCCAGGCGGGACCGGGCAGGGCGGCCGAAGCCTCGGGGGTGAACGTGGGCAGGGGGGAACCTTCCTTCAGGTGCGATTGCGGCCCATGCACTCTACTGGGCCGCCGCCCAGGTCCTACCCGGCGGTAGCCTGCCCGCATGGGAGAGATCGTGGATTTCGAGTCACCGGTGCTGAGCATCGAAGTAGACGACACGGTGGCCACGCTGTGGCTGGACCGGCCCGAGGCGTGCAACGCCATGGGCGTGGACCTGTGGCGCGACCTGCCCCGGGCCATGGGTGTGCTGAGCACCGACGACACGGTGCGCGTGGTCGTCGTCGCCGCCAAAGGGCCCCACTTCTCGGTCGGGCTCGATCTCAAGGCCATGGGCAGCATGCTCAGCGGGGGTGGCGAGAACCGGGACGAAAGCTCGTCGCCCCCTTCGATGGCGGCGCGGGCGCGGGGAGCGCGCCACGAGGTGCTGCGCCTGCAGAACGCCATCACGGCGGTGGCGCAGTGCCCCAAGCCGGTGGTCGCCGCCGTGCACGGGTACTGCATCGGGGGCGGCGTGGATTTGATCGCGGCCTGCGACATCCGGCTCTCCTCGGCGGACGCCGTCTTCTCGGTGCGCGAGGCGAAGATGGCGATCGTCGCCGACCTGGGCAGCCTGCAACGGTTGCCGTCGATCATCAACGCCGGTCACCTGGCCGAGCTGGCGTACACGGCCAAGGACATCACGGCCGAACGGGCCAAGGAGATCGGGCTGGTGAACGACGTCACCGGCGACGCCGACGGCGTTCTCAAGGCGGCCCGCGCGCTGGCGGCGGAGATCGCCGCTAACTCGCCCCTGGCCGTGCAGGGCACCAAGGCCGTGCTGGCCGCCAACGAGGGGCGCACGGTGGCTCAGGGGCTCGAGTACGTGGCCACCTGGAACGCGGGACAACTCGCCTCGCACGACCTCACCGAGGCGGTCACGGCGTTCATGGAGAAGCGCCAGCCCAAGTTCACCGGGCGGTAGTGACCTGAGTCGGTAACCCGCGCCAACCAGCCGGCACGGTCTCGAGGATCGTCTTCGCTCTTCTGTGCCCGACGATGGGCTTGGGATCCGTTCCAGGGGGTCCGCCACCCAGGGGTGATGCCCGGTTTCGCCGTCATTGGCGGCATCGATACGCGCCGCGTTTCGAGGCACTGGGTCGTCAGCCCGGCGACCCGGCGCTCGACCACGTCCACGCCCTGCTGAACGCCTGCGCGGCCGCCCGGAGATTTTCTCAGCCCTCGCCCAGCATTGGATCCTGGCGGTCTGTAAGGTGCATGAATCTGCAACAAAACTGCAATAGAACCATCCGTTTGCGGGTAAGCGCCCGGATGCGGATAGTGACACGACAAATGCAATAACAAGGGAGAACATGGCGCGCCGCTTTCGGCGTGCCAGACCAAAGGAGGCAATGTGCGTTTCAGCAGGGCAGGCATGCTCGGGGGGCTCTCCCTCGCGTTGTCGGCGATGCTGGTCGGCGCGGTGTGTGGCGAGGCCTCGGCCTCGGTACGCGTGACCCTACCGTCCAATATCTCGACGACATCGTTCAACAACAGCTTCACCGTTATGAAGCAGTTCAAGTCGCTGGCGGCTGCCGGCAAGGGGAAGGTGGCGGCAATCCTGCCGGACACCGTCAGCTCGACTCGTTACGTGGAGTTCGACCAACCGGACATCACCAAGGCCCTGACGACCGCCGGCCTGAGCTCGTCCCAGTTCGTGGTGCAGAACGCACTCGGCAGTGACGCCACCCAGCTGACGGACGCGCAGACCGACATCTCCAATGGTGCCACCGTCCTGTTGGTCGACCCGCTGGACTCGGGTGTGGGTGCGCAGATCGAGAGCTACGCCAAGTCTCGCGGCGTCAAGGTGATCGACTACGACCGGCTCACGCTCGGCGGCAGCCGCGCCTACTACGTCAGCTTCAACAACGTCACGGTGGGCAAGGTCATGGGGCAGGGCCTCGTGAGTTGTGTCTCCGCCTGGCACATCAAGAAGCCTCAGGTCGTCGTCATGCACGGTGCGGTCACCGACAACAACGCGACGCTGTTTGCCCAAGGCTACGACTCGGTGATCAACCCCTTCTTCAAGTCGGGCAAGTGGACCGCGGTGGCCCACACGGCCGGCACGTGGGACCCACCAACGGCCGAAACGGAGTTCCAGGCCGTGTACACGTCGCACCCGAACACCAACGCGGCGCTGATCCCCAATGACGAGACCGGGGCTCCGATCATCACGTACCTGCAGTCCCTCCACATCAAGCCGAAGACCTTCCCGACCACCGGGCAGGACGCCACGCTGACGGGACTTCAGAACGTGCTCTCGGGTTACCAGTGCGGCACGGTG
>DATNLP010000102.1:0-13433 GCA_035602795.1 Acidimicrobiales bacterium
CTGCCCTTCATGATGGCAGCCAGTGTGAGGACCGGACTTATGCCGTCAGCCTGGTTGCTGCTGACGTTGGGGTTGGGGCTGACCTTCGGCATGTATTTCTTGACGATGGCGCCGTACGTCGCGAGGTCCGACTTGGACGCTGCGGTGGTCGTCGTGATGTACGAGCCGGCGAGCGCCTTGTCGAGCGTGGCCGAGTCGAGGATGCTCGGGTCCTGGCACGTCGACAGCACGTACCTGGGCAACTTGAGGTCGAGCGTGTTGTAGGCCTGCAGGAAGCCGCTGCAGAACGTCACGTCGCCGACCATGCCCACCGCGTTCGCGCCGCCCGAGACGGCCGTCTGCAGCTGCGGGCTCATGTCCGCCGTGCCGTCGTTGACCGGGATCACCTGGAAGCCCACGCCAGCCGCTTTGAAAACGAGGGCGCCGAGCGCCTGCGCTCCCTGGATGGCGGCCGGCACGTTCTCCACCAGGAGAGCGACCTTCGAGTAGCCGTGCTGCTTGGCGCTCAGCGCCTCGGCGCCCAGGTAGGCCGGGAAGCCGCCGTCGATGGCGAAGGAACCCGGCGTGGTGAGCTCTGCCGTCGATGCCCCGCTTAGCGTGATGTAGGGGATGCCGGCACCGGTGATGGTGGGAACCTCGGTCTGACCCTGCCCGGTGAAGGGCTCGACGACGGCGACGACGCCCTTCTGGACCATGTCGTTGGCGCAGGTCTGGCCTCCGGCCGGGGTCGACTGGTTCTCGCAGGTGTAGAGGACGATCTTGTGACCCTCGAGGCCGTCGCCGTATTCGTTCTCGTAGGCGACGGCCGCCGTGGCGCCCTGGTTGACGAGTTCGGCGGTGCCGATGGAGCTGCTGCCACCGCCGTCGCTGATGAGGCCGATCGTGACCGGCGACAGCGTGGCCGGATGGGGTTTGCCGAGCGCGCTGCTTGCGCCCGCCGTCCCCGACAACGTCGACACGGCGGTCACCGTCAGGACCGCCGAGGCCAGAAGACCCCTCGTCGCCACCCTTCGAGTCATGTTGCTGGACCGCCTCATCGCATCTGATCTGAGCACTGTTCCTCCTTGGGGAGCGGGGGGCGACACCTCTCGTGCTCTGCGGTCGCAGCAAGCCCCCCGGGGTCTGCGGCCGAAAAGAGTATACCGTTTAGTGATTCTGGTCGTCAACATAACGCAACAATTTCAAAATTTGCTGGCAGGGCGCTCCACCTGGCCCGTTGGGAGCACTTCGATCGTCATTGATTGAGGCGCCCCTTTCTCCTCTCGCGCGAATCTGAAGGGCGACACAGGAGCGGTCCCCTGCGTGCGAGCCCCGTCGGTGAGGACCGCACCTGGTCGTCCGAGGTGCCGCGAGCCGCATCATCGGCCCTCGGCTCCTCACCCCCCATGCCACCCCCGGAAGATTCCGAGGAGTGGTATCGGATCCGCAACGTACCGCAACGCGTTTGAAATAAAGCGTCAGCCTCCGGAAGTGCCCATTTCGGACCTCCCGCTCATTACGGGAACCCTTCTGAGTCGCCGCGGCGCGAATCGGAAGCAGCACCGTCAAGTTTCCAGGCGTTCGGGGACAAATCGCCACTAGGGAGACGTTCGGAGCCCTCCCAGAATGCGAGAGAGCGACTGGCGAGCCTGGTTATGCGCCTGCCGGCGGTCCGGCGCGTTGGCTATGTACAGAGCAGCTTCATCAACTGCCGCGAGGAGCATGTGCGCCAGCGGCGCGGTGGGCTGGCGGGGAATGACACGCTTCGCAACAGCCGCATCCAACATTGCGGTGATGACGCCGAGCCCGAATTCCGCTTCGAGGCTGCGCCACTGGTCCCATCCGAGCACCGCCGGGCCGTCGATCAGCAGGATCTGCTGTACGTCGCGATTATCCGCCGATGCGTCGAGGAACTGCTGCAATGCCGCGGTGAGCAGATCGAGCGCGTCGTCTCGGTCGTTCACGGTGGTCGCCGCGGCAAGGTCGGCCTGGACCTGATCAAAGACGGCGCGGAACAGATCTTTCTTGTCCGCGAAGTGATGGTAGAGCGCGCCACGGGTGCCGACCTTCGCTTTGGCGACGATCTCCTCTGTTCCCGTAGCGAAGTACCCCTTGGAGACGAACAGTTCTCGGGCGGCGTCGATCAACGCCAACTTGGTGGCTTCACCTCGCGGCAGCCGATCGGGCCTTGACATACAGCCTGTAGGTTACTAAACCTACAGGCTGTAGGTTCATTGAGACGGGAGGACGCGCGATGGCGACGGCTGGTGATGTGGTCAGAGACTTCTGTGCGGCGATCGACCGGAAGGATCTCGCCCGGGTCGAGGCACTTCTCGATGAGAAAGTCGTGTATCACAACATCGGCTCAGAGCCAGCCGTGGGCCGAGACGCCTCACTCGCTGCAGTGAAGTTCCAGTTCGACTTGTTCGACCCGATCTCGTTTCGGATTCGCAACCTGGCTGAAGACGGCAACACCGTGCTGACGGAGCGGGTCGACGAGGTGACAGCCAACGGCGTCATGGCGCCCGTGCCGGTCATGGGAACCTTCGAGGTGGTCGACGGTCGAATTGTCCAATGGCGTGACTACTTCGACATGGGTCTGACGGGCAAGCTCATCGCAGGCGAGGACGCACGTTCGCTTCTCCCCGGCTGACTCCGTCCGGGCTAGATTGTCAGAATCTGCCATAACTGCTAGCCGCTGCTATCGGGGGTCGCGAGCGTGAGTCAGAGTCGAACTGCGGTCGTTTCCGGTCCCGTCGAGGGCGGCAAGGGATACATCTTCGGATCGCCCACCGAAGATTTGAGCCGGCGCGGGTTCGTCATGGAGGAGTACTTCCTCGAGGGCACAGCTGTCAGCTACGCACCAGCCCAGGGCGCCGAACTCGGGCTCGACGGTCTCTGGGATGTCGAGCCCGCCGAGGAAGCGTCGTACAAGACGCGCGCCTACGTTGTCCGGCCTATAGATCTGGCGAAGTTCAACGGCGTCGTCCTCGTCAACTGGCAGAACGTCACCATCGGTGCCGACTTCGGCATGCCTGACGTTGAACAGCTCGGACGGGGTTACGTCTGGGTCGGGATCACCACCCAGCGGGTCGCCCACGAGGGCCAGCCGTCACTCGGCCCCGGCCTCCCTGCGACGGTGGGTCTATGCGACTGGGACCCTGGGCGCTACGGCTCCTTGCACCACCCAGGCGACGGCTTCTCCTACGACATCTTCAGCCAATGTGCCCGGACGCTGCGTCAAGGGTCTACGGCCGGCGCCGACATGCTGAGGGGACTCTCACGTCGGTTGCTGATCGCAACGGGCGGATCGCAGTCGGCGATGCGCCTCGGTTCCTATCTCAACATCGCCCACCAAAAGGACCGTGTCTTCGACGGGTTCCTCCTCACTGTCCATTGGGGACTGTGCCCGCCAGCACCGGACATGAGCCTCGTCGAGAGCTTCGAGCTGACGCCGGAGTTCAAGTTCAAGGCGAGCTCGCAGATCCGCGACGACGGGGACGTGCCGATCCTGGTCGTCAACTCCGAATCCGAGACGATGATGGTCTCGATGGTCCGCCAGCCCGAGAGCGAAACCTTCCGGTTCTGGGAGATGGCGGGAACCGCACACGGAGGTGGTGAATCAGCCGAGGCGATGACCGCGGTGCTGCTCCGCGACGGCATCAGCGAAGGCCTGCCGGCCGTCGAGGCGCGCAACACAATCGCCTGGGACTGCATCGCCCGGGCCGGCCTCGAGCGCCTGGTCGAGTGGATCGATGCCAAGTCCCCGCCGGTCTCCATCCCCCCCATCACGCTCGAAGATGGGGCGATCGCACGTGACGAAGTCGGCAACGCGCTGGGCGGCGTGAGGATGCCCGACGTCGTGGCTCCTTTGGCGGTCCACGCCGGCATGAAGAGCGAGCTGTCAGCCGCAGCTCTCATGGGCGAGTCCATTCCCTTGTCGGCCCAACGCATTGGCGAGCTCTACGCCGACGCTTCGGCCTTCGAGAAGGCGTGGGACGGAGCGGTCGAAGATCTGATCGAGCTCGGGCTGGTGCTCCCCGAAGCCGTCGTTCCTGTGAAATCGAGAGGTCGCGTCTTGTACGAATCGGCCGTCGGGCTTCTCGGATGAGCGCCATCTAGGCCGCCGAAGGAAGGACTATTCCATTGGGATCGACCACTGATGACTGATGACGTTGCAGCCGGGCCCGAGTCGGCCGGAGCGGAAATGATGGCGGCGATGCTCGACCTGGCGTCGCCTCAGGCGAACTACAAGGCGATGATCGACGGCCCCGGTCTGCTCCAGCCAACCGATGGCCTCGTCCTGACCTTCGACCGAGCGTTGACCGAATATGTGCTCCGCCACCACGAGATTTTGTCATCACGGGTCGAAATGGGATTGGGCAACGTTCGGCCCCTGATCCCGCTCAACGTGGATCCCCCTCTGCACTCGAAGTACCGCAGGCTGCTCGATCCCCTGTTCGCTCCCAAGCGCATGGACGAGCAGGAGGGAGATATCACCCGGCGAGTCGTTGCCCTGATCGATGGATTCATCGATCACGGGGAGTGCAACTTCACCGAAGACTTTGCCGAGATCTTCCCCAGTTCGGTGTTCCTCGGATTGATGGGCCTGCCTGAAGAAGAACTTCGCATGTTCCTGCGGATGCGCGACGGCATCTTGCACCCCGAGAAGGTCGACCCGGACGCGCTTGTCGACCCTCAGAAGCGGACTGCGGTCATGAACCAGACCGGCCAGGAGATCTACGAGTACTTCGGCGCCCTGGCCGACGAGCGCACGAGGAAACCCTCCGATGACGTGATGTCGATGTTCGTGGCGTCCGAGGTCAACGGCGAGCGCTTGTCTCGGGACGACATCGTCGATATCTGCTACCTCATGCTCGTCGCCGGGCTCGATACCGTCAGCGATTCGCTGACCTGTATGTACGCGTTCCTGGCCGAGCACCCCGAGCATCGCCGCCAGATCGCCCAGGACCCTGGGTGTGTGGCAAGCGCGGTCGAAGAACTCCTCCGTTGGGAGTCGCCGGTGCCCTTCGGCGTCGGGCGTGTCGCGACGGAAGACACCGAGTTGCCCAACGGCTGTCCGATAACGCAGGGAACGGCCGTCGTCGTCATGTACGGTGCGGCCAACGTCGACGAGAGTCAGTGCCCGGAGCCCTTCGATGTACGTTTCGATCGCGAGTCGAATCGCCACATCGCGTTCGGCGGCGGAGTTCATCGTTGCCTTGGCTCACATCTTGCCCGCAGAGAGTTGCGGGTCACCCTGACCGAATGGCACCGACGTATACCTGACTATTGGCTCAAACCCGGCCACGAACAACTCGAGTACCCGCCAGGACTCAGGCATGTGAAGGACCTCACGTTGGCCTGGCGGTAACGCGATATTCCCGGCCGTAACCCCTGAGAATCTGAAGAACCGGCTTTGTCACCCCCAGGACTCTGGTCCGGGGGCCTGAGAGCGGGTCAGAACAGCGGGGTGGGGTCGTAGTTCCTAGTGTGGCTCACTCCGTAGCCCGCGCCGAGCACCCCGATGGCGGCCGTGGACGAACAGATCGACTTGAAGAGCGGGATGGCCATGCCGTTGCAGGTGAACGTGACCCCTCCCAACATCGGCAGTGGTACGCCGGTCGCCGCTTCGGTTTGGTGCAGAATCAACACCGGCGTCAGCGGCTCGCTCGACCCCTTCATGATGGCGGCGATCGACAGCACCGGGAGCAGTCCTGCGAGGTCGTTGGCGCTGGCATTTGGGTTCGGGTTCACCGTCGGCGCGTATCGGTTCACGATCGCTGCGTAGAGCGCGTCATCGCTCGGCGTGGCCGTGTCGGCGCCGGCCAGCCAAGCACCATCCATCACCTTGTCGAGGGAACGCGGACTTTAGAATGCTCGGGTCGAGACACGTCGCGACGACGTAGCGCGGCAGGTGCAGACCGAGCGCGCCGTACGCTCGCAGAAACGAGCTGCAGAACGTGACGTCGCCCGCCTCGCCGATCGCCGAGGCTCCGCCGGCCACGGCCGCCTGCAGCTGCGGCGTCATGTCAGCTGCGCCCGGATCAACCGCCAGGACCTGGAAGCTCAGGCCGGCGGCCTTGAAGACGAGGTCGCCGATCACCTGCGTCGCCTGAACCACCGATGGCACGTTGGCCACGACGAAAGCCACCTTCTTGTAGCCCTGCTGCTTCGCTTGCAGCGCGACGGCACCAAGGATGGCGGGGAACCCGCCCTGCAGGTCGAATGCGCCCACCGTGGAAAGCTCCGCCGAGGATCCTCCGGACATCGTGATGTAGGGGATGCCGGCCTTGACGATCGTGGGCACCTCGGTCGCGCCTTGACCGGTGAAGGGCTCGATCACGGCGGCCACGCCGTGCTGCACCATCTCGTTGGCGCATGCTTGGCCGCCGGCCGGAGTCTCCTGGTTCTCGCAGACATACAGCTCGATCTTGTGGCCGTCGAGACCGTCGCCATAGGCGTTCTGATAGGCGACACCCATCCGGGCACCCTGCTCCACCAGCGGTGCCGTGCCGACGGTGCCCGAGCCACCGTCGCTGATCATGCCCAGCAGCACCGGGTCCCCTTGGCCGAGTGCGGCGTTCCGAGGACACCGGGTGCAGCACCCGACAACGCGAGTGGCGGCAGCATGGTCGACACCGCGGCGCCGACGAAGGCGGACGCCACCAACAGTCCCCGCACGGAGTGGACGAAGCCTGTTCGGCTCGACGAGCGCACGCCTCCTCCTCCTTCGCCGCGTACTGAAGATAGGAAACGTAGTCGCCGCAGTCTCGGCTCAGTCGGTGGCGAGGGCCTCCCCCAGGGCGCGAGCGAGATTGCGCTGGGCCCGGAAATGGGCATCGAGGCCGGAGTGTGCGGTGAGCAGGTCGCGCTTGGCGCCGCTGCGAAAGAGGTCACCCCCGACACGGCTCGACATGCAGGCGCCCAGAGCGAAAAACAGGCGATAAAAGATCACGCCGCGACTGTCCGTGGCGCCGGCCGGGCCCCCCGCTTCCCCGTAGGCGTCGGTGAAGTCGTCCCATGCCATGAGCGCCGTCGCGGCCGGCCAGGCGGCAGCCAGCTCGCGTACCGGCGGGCCCATCGTCGCCGCCTCCCAATCGACCAGCGCAGTGAGGCGGTCGCCCTCCACGAGCATGTTGTGTAGCCCGACATCGCCTTGGAGCAGGCAGAGCGGACCGGACGGCACCACGTCGCCCACGTGGTCGAGCAGCCAGCGGCGCGCCATGGGGACCGACGGGATCGGCGGCCCGCTGAGCTGCCCGATGCGGGCGGCCATACCTTCGACGGCTCCGGCCACCGTTTCCTCGGTCACCTCCTGCCCGAGGCTGAGACTCGTCGATCCGAGGCTCGACAGCGGCACCGCATGGAGGTGGGCCAACGCGGCGGCCAGCTGCTCGCCCAGCGCCCGCTGATGGGCGGTCGGCGCGGCCAGGTCGGGGAAATACTCGCCAGCCTTGACGCCGCTGACGCGGGCCATCACCAACAGCGTGCCGTCACCCAATTCCTGCGGCGACTCGTCGGCGAAGTACGGCTCCGGGACCGGAACACCGCCGTGGTCGTAGACGGCCCGCAAAATGGCGAACTCGTCCGACGCCTTCGTCGGGAGCACCCCGATGGGGCGGTCCTTGCGCACGATGACGTCGGGTGGCAACTCGTCGGTTCCGTCGAGCGAGACCAAGATCGTCTCCTTCGACCTTCCCCCGGGTACGACCCGCATTGCAGACACGGTCACACCAGGCGACCCGGTAAGCCGGCGGCGGAGATAGGCGGTCAGCTGCTCGGCGGAGACGGAGCATTCCGTGAGCCCGGTGTCGTCAGAGACGTGCTGTTCCTCGTCCAGGACCGCCTGTCGCACCTCGTCCACGCGTTCGAGGAAGCGGCGCTCGACGTCGATCAGCTGCCGGCTCCGGTCGCGCTCGACGGCATCGTCGCTGGCGGCCGTCTCGGCCACGGCGTCAACGGCCCGCCGGCGCAGCTCGTGAAACAACTCGGGAGAGACCGGACTCTCGACGGCTTCGTGGAGCAGGTGGGCGAGCTCGGCTCCGAATTCCGCGCTGATCGCCGCACCGTCCTCCTCCTCCACGATGAACTCGGACAGGATCCGATCCACCAGGGCGGCCGCGTCGATCGCGGTCGGACTGGTGAGCTCCGGCAGGAAGACGTCGGCCACCGTGGCGCGCAGCTGGCGGTAGTAGAGGGCGCGATCGTCGGAGGGCTGCTTCACGGCGGCGCGTTCACGAACCGGGGCGGATGATGCCGTTCGTCAGCGCGTCCGCCAGGACGTAGGCCGGCGGATCCTGCCCGTTGCGTGAGTTCAGATTGGTCTCGAGGAAACCCCACCCACCTGGCTCACCGTCGACACTGACGTCGCCGACGGACTCCCAGCCGTAGCGCTGCGCGGTGACGCCGATCATCCCGCCGATCGTGTCGATGCGCACGGTCATCGCCTCACCGCTGGCGAGCACGTAGCGGACCTCCGCGGCTGGGCATCGCACCGAGTCGTCGTCTACCTGGACCAGCATGGTGGCCTCGTCGACGGGCACGGGCTCACCGTTGCGGCTGATCGCCCCGACTCGGAAGAAGCTGCCGTTGACGCCGACCATGGAGGCGAACCGGAATCGCCACTCGCCGTGCGCCGCCCCGAAGCTCCGGCTCGAAACGAAGCTGTCCCAGCGCCGCGCCCCCCACGAATGGTCACGCCAAGCCGGGGCGTCGATCTCCACCTTTGTGCCCTCGAGCTCGGTCGTCCCCCGCACCCGGCAGAAGACGTGAAAGTTGTTCGAGAAGATCGTGCCCGCGGCGCCCGCCGTTCCCGAGAACGTCCGCGCGTTCGCATAGTGGCGGTCGCCCTCGTCCTCGATCTCGAGTTCCACCCGGCAGCCCTCGCCCTCGAGGTCGAAGCGGAGCCGCTGGCCGTCGTGGTACAGCCGCTGCGGTCCGGCGCAGAGCCCGGCCTCCTCCAGTCGGACCAGGGGCAGCGCCTCGCCGTTCCAGCGGAAGCGGGTGCCCCCGTCGCGATAGACGCCGCACCACAGGTTGGCCCTCTCCCGAACCAGCTCGTTGCCGATCCGGTGGTTGCCGCCCCACCCGCTCTCGGCGTCCCGCCAGGCCAAGTACGCGCTCTCCTGCCAGTCGGGATCGTCACCCGCGGGGTGCAGCCCCTCGTCGGTCGCGTCGGCAGGCACCGGCTCAGGATACGGAGCGCGCGCCCGTCACCCGTCGGAGACCTTCTCGGTCCCTTCCGACGCCGGGATGTCCGGGTTGCACACGTAGCGCACGTTGGTGACGGTCACGTCGCAGGCTGCGAGACTGGCCGAGACGGCGAGGTAGGGCACCAGGCGGGCGTCGCCCCATGCTTCGGGGTCGAAGTGGGCCAGGGCCGGCTCTCCCCGGTCGGCCCGCCGGAACTGGTACTCGGAATCGACCTGGACGATGCGCGGCTTGCTGATGCCGTCCTGGCTGATGCGGGCCAAGTGCATCCCCGGGGGGTACTGCACGTCGTGGCCCGTGACCGGCACCGGGTCCACCAGCGAGACGTTGAGGATGATCTCCCCGTCCTGACGCACCGAGCAGTCGATGCGGTCGTGGAAGCGCTGCAGGCTGATGGCGCCCGGCGTGACGCGGTAGCCGAAGGAACCCGCCAGCACCTCGGCCAGCTGCGGGTTGTCGCAGCGGGCGGAGATGAGATAGGCCCGGGGCCGCACACCGGCCCGCGCGGTGAGGCGGAGTTGCGCCAGGGCGAACGGCCCGAAGGCACTGTCCTTGGCCCGATAGATGAGGAAGCTGATGACGGGCGGGATAGTGGGATTGAGAGCGGGTGGCACGAGCGCCTCGCGGTCGTCCACGCGGATCTCGTAGAGCACCTGCAAGATGTCGACGTCGTCGAACTGCAGCTCGTGGTCTCCGAGCACGACCTCGGGTGCGCCGTCGATGAGCGGGCGGATGTCGAGTGATCCGGCGAGAGGCATCAGGCCACCCCCGCCGGGACCGGGCGCTCTGCCGCCGTCTTGAAGCGCGGCATGACCTCCTCGGCGAAGAGTCGCATGCTGTCGAGGACGTACTGCTGCGGTACCACCTCCATGAACTGGTGGACGAAGTTGATGCCGTCGAAGCCGACGTTCTCCCAGGCCGTGATGGCGTCGGCCACATCGTCCGGCGTCCCCATGGTCACGCCCTTGAACGCCTTGGCGGCGTCCCCGGGGCTGCCCGACTCCCGGCGCAGCGCGGGGAGCAGGCCCTCTGACGGGTACGAATGGGTGGGCAGCACCTCCTTGGCCGAGAGAAGCTGTGACGCCATGTAGCTGAACATGGAGGCGATCTTCAGCCCATTGCGCCGGCCCAGGTTCCCGTCCTCACAGCAGGAGAGGAAGTTCACCGTGAGCACCCGGTCGTTGACGAAGGCACCGACCGGGTCGCACACCTGGATCCGCTTGCGGTAGTTGGCCACCTTCTTCTCGGACTCTTCGAAATTGCCCGGCGACAACCCGAGGCACCCGAGGCCCCGGTCGGCCGCGTCCACCTCGGTGCCGGGCGAGGTGACCGCTACCCACATTCGCGGGTGCGGCTTCTGAATCGGCTTGGGCAAGATGGCCCGCTCAGGCATCGAGAACGTGCGGCCCTGGTAGGAAAAGCGTTCCTGCATCCACATTTTGGGGATGACGCGGACGAACTCGTCCCACGTCTTTTTGGTGTCGTCCGGGTTGGCGTTGAACCCGCTCAGCTCCGGCCAGGTGGCGGAGCGGCCGGTCCCGAGTTCGACCCGGCCGCCCGAGATGATGTCGAGCACGGCCGCACGTTCGGCCACCCGGATGGGGCTCTGGTACTCGGGCACGCAGGCGACGATGCCGTGGCCAACCCGGATGCGACTGGTCTGGGCCGCGCAAGCGGCTAGGAAGATGTCGGGACCCGAGCAGTGCGAGTACTCCTCCAAGAAGTGGTGCTCGACCGCCCACACGTAGTCGAAGCCGAGCTCGTCGGCCAGGCGCACCTGCTCCAGGGCGTTCTCGTAGACCTGGCGCTCGGAGTTCTCCGTCCACGGGCGGGGCACCGACAGCTCCATGAACAAGCCGAACTCCATGCCGTCCCTCCCTGGTCGTCTTGCGCTATTTGTTAATCAGCATTAACATCTAAGCATGCCTTCAGGCCCCGGTCAACGCTGGAGGGCCTGGTTTTGTGACCTATGGCTAACATCTGCTGGCGTGGGTGGCTCGGAGTGAGCGCGATCGACGGCGACACCTTGGCGCCGGCTTCTGCCCGGCGAACCAGGCAAGGCCGGCCGACCAAGGGCGAGCGCACCCGCGAAGCGATCATGGCGGCGGCCGCCGACTTGTTCCGGGAACGGGGCTTCCGCGAGACCAGCCTGGGTGACATCGGCGCGGCGGCCGGCGTCAGCGGCCCCGCCATTTATCGCTACTTCAAGAGCAAGGGCGAACTGCTCTCGGTGCTCATTGAGGAGGCCGCCATCCAGTGGCGCGGGACGGTCGACGAGGTCCTCAACGAGGACACGCCGCCGGTGATCACACTGGAACGGCTCATCGACGGCGCCATTGCGCTGCAGCTCAAGAACGGCAACCTGCGCGACGTGTTCGTCCGGGGCTACCGATTCCTGGACGACGACGCTCGGAGACGCGTGGCCCGCATTGAGCGGGTGCGCACCGCAGAGTGGGTGCACGTGCTGTGTGAGGTCCGTCCGGGGCTGAGCGAAGAGGAGGCCCGGGCGGCCGTCACCATGGTCGACGGCATGCTCCGCTCCATCACAACGCTGTCCATGGACCAGGAGCGCCTGGCCCGCGTCATGAAGGACATGGTCTTCGGTGGCTTGCTCTCCGTCGGTGTCGCACGCCCGGTGGCGGTGGTGCCGGCGTGAGTACCCCGGCCGCCACGCATACGGACGTGCTGCCAGACGAGGACGAGTTCCGTGATCAGGTGCTGGACTTCTTGCGGGCGACGCTGCCGATCAAGGGCGCGCGCACGACGAAAACAGCGGGGACCGGACTGCAACGGGCCGTGGCCTACCAGGGCGCGCTGGCGCGGGCCCGGTTGGCCGGACTCACCTGGCCGGCCGAGTACGAAGGCCGCGGCCTGCCCGGGCGCTACCAGCGCATCTTCGACCGCGAGGCCGGCGCATTCCAGGCCCCGCCGCGCGCACTCGAGATCGGGCTCGGCATGTGCGGGCCTGCGTTGTTGGTGCACGCCAGCGAGGAGCAGAAACGTGCCTTCATCCCCCCGCTCCTGCGGGGTGAGCACGTCTGGTGCGAACTGTTCAGTGAGCCCGGTGCGGGATCGGATTTGTCATCCGTGCAAAGCAGGGCCCGGCGCGACGGCGAGGAGTTCGTGGTCGACGGGCAGAAGGTATGGACCTCCGGGGCGCAGAACAGCGATTACGCCGCCTGCCTGACCCGGACCGATCCGAACCGACCCAAGCGCGAAGGCATCACCATGCTGATTGTGGACATGCATGCGCCCGGCATCACGGTGCGCCCACTGCGCCAGCTCACCGGTGAAGCGCAATTCAACGAGGTGTTCCTCGACGGCGTGCGCGTCCCCGCGGGCAATGTGCTCGGCGAGGAGAACGGGGGCTGGCGAGTGGCCCGAACGGTGCTGGCCTTCGAGCGCCAGACGTTGAGCGGCATGGGGTCGGGCGGAGGCGGCAAGGGTGGCTTCGGCGCCCTCGTGGCCGAGGCCCAGCGCCGCCACCTGGCCGACGAGCCCGTGGTACGCGACCGCCTGGTGCAGCTGCGCATCCGCCAGCAGGTGCTGCGCCACCTGACCGGGTACCTGCAGGCCAAGGCCCGGGCGGGCAGTCGGAGTGCCGGAGGAGGCGACGCCGCGGTGGCGTCGATGCTCAAGCTGGCCATGGCGCAGCTGGTGCAAGAGTCGGCGCGGGTGGCGGCTGACGTGGCCGGCCTGGGCACGACGGCTTGGCGCCCGGACGACCCGCAGGGTGCACGCTGGTCCAACCAGCTCCTGAGCTCGCTGTCGGCCTCCATCGGCGGCGGGACCAACGAAGTCGTGCGCAACGTGATCGCCGAGCGCGTGCTCGGCCTGCCGCGCGACGAGGAAGGCGACCTCATGCCGGGCGGCATTCTTGGCGACGCCCGGACGGAGGTCGCCGGTGGCCACTGAGCGGGTGCTCGAGGGTCTCCGTGTGGTGGAGATCGGCCAGTACGTGGCGGCGCCGCTGACTGCCACCATCCTCGCCGACCTCGGCGCCGAGGTGACGAAGGTCGAGCGGCCGGGTGGCGACCCGCTGCGGGCGGACCCGGCGCGCTTCGCGGCGTGGAACCGGGGCAAGCGCTCGGTCGAGCTCGACCTGTCCACGGAGGCGGGGCGCGGCGAGCTTCTCGCGCTGGTGGACCAGGCGGAC
The DNA here is from genome assembly GCA_035602795.1 of Acidimicrobiales bacterium. Taxonomy (GTDB): domain Bacteria; phylum Actinomycetota; class Acidimicrobiia; order Acidimicrobiales; family RAAP-2; genus Bog-473. The sequence continues at coordinate 13,349 of DATNLP010000102.1, forward strand.
CTGCTGGTCGAGAACCTACGGCCGGGCGCGCTGGCGCGGCTCGGGGTGGGACTTGATGAGATGAAGCGGCGGCGGGCGCGGTTGG
>DATNLP010000493.1:0-5374 GCA_035602795.1 Acidimicrobiales bacterium
GCCCCCGGGGCTTCGGCGCGACCGTTCCCGTGCCGTGGTGGGCCGCCGAGGTAGTGCGTTACAAAGCGGTATGCTGAATGGGATGCCTCAAGTCGTCACCCGGCTCGATGCGGGATTGTTGGCCGCGGTCGATCGCCTGATCGACGAGGGGGTGGTGGCGAGCCGCTCGGACGCCGTCCGTCTCGGGCTCGAACAGCTGGTCGAGCACGCCCGGCGGAGCGGCATCGCGGCGGCCATCGTCGAGGGGTACCGACGGTCCCCGCAGACGGTGGAAGAACTGCGGCGGGCGGACGAGGGGCTGCACGCCCTCCTGGCCGAGGAATCCTGGTGAGCACGCCAGCCCAGGGTGAGGTGTGGTGGGCGGAGGCGGAGGACAAGCGCCGCCCCGTGCTGGTGTGCACACGCAGTGAGGCCATCCCCGTGCTGCGCACCGTGGTGGTGGCGCCGGTCACGCGGACCGTCCGGGGCATCCCCAGCGAACTGGTTCTGAGCTCCGATGAGGGACTGGCCGTCGACTGCGCGGCCAACTTCGACAGCCTGCAGGCGATCCCGCGGGACGCGCTGACACAGAGGCTCGGCGCTCTGGATCCGATCCGACGTCCGGAGTTGTGTGCCGCCCTGCGGGCGATGAGCGACTGTTAGCCCTGGCGCTGGTTCGCCGCAGGCCGTCTGGCGGGAAGTCGCGACGCCCTGGATGGATGCCGCGGAGACCGTTCCTCGTGTGCCGGTGGTTCGGGACCATATGAATTAACATATGGTCATGGCCAGAAGGGAAGTCCTCGTGCAGCTTGACGACGAACTCGTGAAGCGGCTCGACGATCTGGCGGCGGACCAGGGCACCAATCGCTCCGAGCTGTTGCGCCGTGGCGCGCTGGCGGTGCTGACGGCCGCCGAATTGGAGTCGGCCGACCGACAGCTCCAGGCCGCGTATCGCCGCGAGCCTCAAGATCCCCTTATTGTGGAAGCTGCGACGCGGTTGGCCGCGTCCACGGCGCCTGAGTGGTAGCCCGAGGCGACCTGGTGTGGGCTGATCTCGGAGCTCAGGCCGGTCGTCGTCCGGTCTGCGTTCTGACCCGGAACGCGGCCATTGAGGTGCTCGCGGCGGTCACGTGCGCGCCCGTGACGCGGACGATCCGGGGCATTCGCTCGGAGGTCGAGGTGGGATCTGGCGAAGGGCTGCCGGCTACGAGCGTGATCAGTTGCGACAACCTGATCACCGTATCGAAGAGCGTGCTCGATGACCGGCCCCTAGGACGCCTCAGCCGATCGAAGCGAGCCGAACTCGATCAAGCACTGAGCTACGCGCTTGACATCGCGTACTGAGCCACTGGCGGTCGGGTCCTGGAGGCACGCAGGTGGTAGGCCGGGGCCACAGGGGCGGTCTTGTACCCTTAAAGGACCAAACGGTGTCCGGACCAGGGCGAATCCTCGTCGATTCGTGGGTATCCGGCTAAACAGGAAAGGGTCCACGATGGCAGGCGTCATTTCGGTTGGCCTTCCCGACGGCTCGCAGCGAGAGCTGGCCGAGGGCACGACGGCCGGCGAACTGGCTGCGTCCATCGGGTCCCGCCTGGCCAAGGCCGCCGTGGTGGCGGTCGTGGACGGCCGCGAGGTCGACCTGTCGACGGAGCTGCACGAAGGCGACGCGGTGGCGATCGTCACCGGGGACTCCGACGCCGGGCGCGAGGTGCTGCGGCACTCGACCGCCCACGTCATGGCCCAGGCGGTGCGCCGGCTGTGGCCCGGCGCCAAGTACGCCATCGGCCCGGTGATCGAAAACGGGTTCTACTACGACTTCGAGCTGCCGGACGGGGCGCACTTCAGCGACGACGACCTGGAGCGGATCGAGGCCGAGATGCGGGCCATCGTCAAGGAGGACCAGCCCTTCGTCCGCCACGAGCACACCCTGGAGGAGGGGCTCGAGATCTTCGCCGACCAGCCCTTCAAGGAGGAGATCATCGAGGCCGTGGGGTCCGGGGCCGAGGAGGTCGATGCCGCCGGCGCCGTGGTCTCGACCTACCGGAACACGGACGCCTTCATCGACCTGTGCCGGGGGCCGCACGTGCCCTCGACCGGCCGGCTGGGCCACTTCAAGCTCATGCGGGTGGCCGGCGCCTACTGGCGGGGTGACGAGAAGCGCGAGCAGCTGCAGCGGATCTACGGCACGGCGTGGGAGTCGGAGAAGGCGCTGGCCGCCTACCTGCACCAGCTGGAGGAGGCGGAGCGGCGCGACCACCGCAAGCTCGGGGCGGAGCTCGACCTGTACTCGTTCCCCGAGGAGATCGGCTCGGGCCTGGCCGTGTTCCACCCCAAGGGCGGGACGATCCGCCGGCTCATGGAGGACTACTCGCGCCAGCGCCACGTGGAGGCGGGCTACGACTTCGTGAACTCGCCGCACATCACCAAGGCGGCGCTGTTCGAGGAGTCCGGGCACCTGGACTGGTTCGCCGAGGGAATGTTCCCGCCGATGGAGCTCGACGGCGGCAACCAGTACTACCTCAAGCCCATGAATTGCCCGTTCCACATTTTGGTGTACAGGAGCCACCAGCGGTCGTACCGGGAGCTGCCCATGCGGCTCTTCGAGTTCGGCACCGTGTACCGCTACGAGTTGTCGGGCGTCCTGTTGGGACTGACCCGGGTGCGCGGCATGACCCAGGACGACGCCCACATCTTCTGCACCCGCGAGCAGATGGACGCGGAGCTGGTGCGGACGCTGCGCTTCGTGCTGGACCTGTTGCGCGACTACGGCCTGAACGAGTTCTACCTGGAGCTGTCGACCAAGCCGGCGGGCAAGGCGGTCGGGTCCGACGAGGAGTGGGAGGTGGCGACCGAGGCCCTGCGGACCACTGCGTTGGAGATGGGGCTCGAGCTCGTCATGGACGAGGGTGGCGGCGCCTTCTACGGGCCCAAGATCTCCGTGCAGGCGCGCGACGCCATCGGGCGCACCTGGCAGATGTCGACGGTGCAGCTCGACTTCCAGCTGCCCCAACGCTTCGGCCTCGAGTACGTGGGCGCCGACAACGCCCGGCACCGGCCGATCATGATCCACCGGGCGTTGTTCGGGTCGGTGGAGCGGTTCATGGCCGTGCTGATCGAGCACTACGCCGGGGCGTTGCCGACCTGGCTCTGTCCCGTGCAGGTACGCGTCATCCCGGTCACCGACGGCCACCGCGACTATGCGGCGTCGGTGGCCGACGCCTGCGCGGCGGCCGGGCTGCGGGCGGAGGTCGAGGAGAGCGGGGAGAAGATGGGCGCGCTGATCCGGCGGGCCAAGCTGGCCAAAATTCCCTACGTGCTCGTGGTGGGCGACAGCGACGTGGCGGCCGGCTCGGTCGGGGTGAACCGGCGCGGGTGGGAGACCAAGCCCGAGCACGGGGTGCCCCTGGCGACCTTCGTGGCCGAGGTGGTCGACGAGGTCGAGCGCAAGGGCCTGCCCGAGGACCGGGCACCGGCGACGCCTGCCGCCGCCTCGTGAGCGGACCGGCGTGAGCAACCTGCAGCATCTGTGGGCGGGCTGGCGCCGCGAGTACATCGTGGAGTCGACGGAGCGCGAGCGCGAGGGCACGCTGTCGCACGACGAGGCGGACTGCGTCTTCTGCCGGCTGGCGGCGAGCGGGCCGCCGTCGGAGGACAACCTGGTGCTGTGGCGCGGCGAGCTGACCTTCGTCGTGCTGAACGCCTACCCTTACGCCAGCGGGCACGTCCTGGTGCTGCCGTTGCGCCACGTGGGGCCCCTGTCGGAGCTCACCGAAGGTGAGTCCGCCGAGCTGTGGTCGGCGACGCAGCGGGCGGTGGCCACCATAGAGAAGGCGTACGAACCCGACGGGCTGAACATGGGCGCCAACCTGGGCCGGGCGGCGGGGGCGGGGCTGCCGGGGCACGTCCACCTGCACGTGCTGCCCCGCTGGACGGGGGACACGAACTTCATGACGTCCGTGGGCGAGACCCGGGTGATGCCCGAGACGCTGCAGCTGACCTGGAAGAGGCTCACCGACGCCTGGCCCGGGTAGCGGCTCAGATCCCGAGCCCGGCGCGGTGGGCACGGAGCCCGGCGTGGCGCCGGCGGGCGGCGGAGCGGTGCCGCCCGTGGGGGAGCCGTCCGCTGCGGAGGCGGGCGCGGCGGAGGCGGGCGCGGCGGAGGTCGACGAGGCGCGCACGGTGCCCGTGGCCGGGCAGGCGCCGTGGCGGCGGCGACTGCGGCGGGCCTGGCCGGCCATCCGCATCCTGGTCGGCTTCGCGCTGGTGGCGATCGCCGTCTGGGTGCTGTCGTCGAAGCGGACGGAGCTCTCGGGGTTCGCCGACGTCTTCCACACGCTCAAGTGGGGCTGGGTGCCGCTGGCCTTCGCCGTCGAGATCGCCTCGTACGTGGCCTTCGCCATCATGCAGTGGGAGCTCCTCGTGGCGGGCCATCTGCGCCCGCCGTGGTGGACCCTGCTGAAGTTGACGTTCGGGTCACAGGCGCTGACCAACTCGCTGCCGGTGGGGAACGCGGTGGCCGCCGTGTACGGGTTCCGCTGGTTCCGCCGCTTCGGGGCCGACAACACGCTCGCCGCCTGGGCCATGGCCGGGACGCTGGTGGCCTCGGTCGTGAGCCTGTCGCTCGTGGCCATCATCGGGCTCGGCCTGGCCACCGGGGAGGGGTCGTCCTACGACCTGGTGCCGGTGCTGATCGGGGCGTTCCTGGTGGCCCTGGCCATCGGGTCGCTGTTCGTCTACGAACGTCCCCTGCGCATCGTCGTGTCGTTGGCGCTGCGGACGTCGGTGCGCGTCACCGGCCGGCCCCGGGGGGACACGGCCGAGACCATCCACCAGATCATGAGCTGGATGACCACCATCCGCCTGAGCTCGTCGCAGATCGGACGCATCGTGTGGTGGGGCACGCTCAACTGGCTCTTGGACTGCGCGTGCTTCGCCATGATGTTCAAGGCGCTGGGCGCGCCGATCCCCTGGGGCGGCCTCCTCCTGGCCTACGGCGCCGGGCAGCTGGCCGCGACCCTGCCAATCACGCCGGGTGGGCTGGGTGTGGTCGAGGGCAGCATCACGGTGGCGCTGGTGGCGTTCGGGGGACAGGAGACCTCGACGGCGTACGCCGTCCTCCTGTACCGGATCATCTCGTTCTGGTTCATTCTGGTGGTGGGGTGGGTCCTGATCGGGGAGATGGCCTTCGAGGTGCGCCGGGGGCACTGGCGCCGTTCGGCGCTGGGCTCGACGGTGGAGGCGGGGCCGGAGGCCTACTCGGGTCCGCTCGGGGGTGCGGCGGCGGTGGTCGTGTCGGGTGGCGAGTCGGGGAGTGGGGCGTCGTGAGGGGCGCCGGTGTGGGTGTTGGTGCGGGTGCGGGTGTGGGTGTGGGTGTGGGTGTCGGCCGGCTGCGGTC
>DATNLP010000130.1:0-3293 GCA_035602795.1 Acidimicrobiales bacterium
CCCCCTGTCCGCCTGGAGGTCGGCCACCACGACGTGGACGCCGCGGTCGGCCAGCAGCCGTGAGGTGGCCTCCCCGAGCCCCGATGCCCCTCCGGTGACGACGGCTGACGTGCCCTTCAGTTCCATGATCGCTGCGACTCCTTGCTGGGGGGGCGCCTCCCGTCCGGCACCCCACGTGCCGGCAGAGGATAGGGGCTGTCCCCGCCCGGGTCACATCTGCTCGGGCGCCTCCATGCCCAGCAGCGCCAGCCCCTGCTCGAGCACGCGGGCGGTCAGGTCGCACAACCCGAGTCGCGACGTGCGCACCGCCTCGTCGTCGACTAGGACGCGGCAGGCCTCGTAGAACGCGGTGAAGGTGGTGGCCAGGTCGAAGAGATAGGAGCACAGCTTCGAGGGGCTGCAGGATTCCACCGTGGCCTCCACCGCCGCGGCGAAGCGCAGGAGCTGCAGCGCCAGCGCGCGCTCCTGGGGCTCGTCCAGCCGTGGCGGCGTCCCCGGCGCGGGTGGGTCGACCTCGGCCCTCCGGAAGATGGAGCGGATGCGAGCGTGCGCATACTGCAGGTAGGGCCCGGTGTTGCCCTCGGCGGCCAGCATGCGGTCGTAGTCGAACACGTAGTCGCGCGTGCGCTCGGTGGACAGGTCGGCGTACTTGACGGCGCCGATGCCCAGCGCGTGCGCAATGGCGGCCTGGCGTTCCGGTGGCAGTTCGCTGCCGCGCTCGGTGAGCGCCACGGACGCCCGCTCGACCGCCTCGGTCAGCAGGTCGATCAGCCGGTGCGGCTCACCGCTGCGGCTGGCCAGCTTCTTGCCGTCGGTCCCCACCACCATGCCGAAGGAGACGTGGATGGCGGCCGAGGGGTCGGGCAGGTAGCCGGCCAGCGCGGCGACGGCGAAGACGAGCCGCAGGTGCAGCGACTGCTCGGCGCCCACCACATAGACCAGGCGGTCGGCGCCGAGCCGGGCCGTGCGGTCGCGCACGCAGGCCAGGTCGGTGGCCGGGTAGCCGTAGCCGCCGTCGGACTTGCGCACGATGAGTGGCAGCGGCTCCCCCTGGCGGTTGGTGAAGCCCTCCGGGAAGACACACTGGGCGCCGTCGTTTTCCACCAGCAGCCCCTTGGCGTCGAGCTCGTCGACCACGACGGACAGCCACGGGTTGTAGAAGCTCTCGCCCACCGTGTCCTCCGGGGTGAGCAGGACGCCGAGCAGCCCGTAGACCTCGGCGGCGTGGCGCATGCTCTCGGCCACGAAGATGCGCCACAGCCGCATGGTCTCGGGATCGCCGCTCTGCAGGAGCACCACCCGACGGCGGCTGCGCTCGACAAAGGAAGGATCGCTGTCGAATTGCCGGCGCGCCGCGGCGTAGAACTCGTTGAGGTCACGCACGCTGAAGGACTCCGCGTTCTCGGCGCCGTCCACGTCGAGCAGGTGCTCAATGAGCATGCCGAAGGGCGTGCCCCAGTCGCCGATGTGGTTCTCCCGCAGCACCGTGTGGCCCACGAATCCGAGCACCCGGGCCAGCGCGTCGCCGATCAGCGTGCTGCGCAGGTGGCCGACGTGCATCTCCTTGGCCACGTTGGGCGACGAATAGTCGATGACGATGGTGGCCGGCTGGGCCGCCGCCTCGACGCCGAGGCGCGGGTCGGCCGAGAGGGCGGCCGCCTGGGCCGCCACGAAGGAATCGGAGAGGGTCAGGTTGATGAAACCGGGCCCGCTGATCTCGACCACCGAGCAGACGTCGTCGAGGTCGGCCGCCGCCAGGACCTCCTTGGCCACCTTCATGGGCGGACGGCCCAGCTGTTTGCCCAGGGCCAGGGCGCCGTTGGCCTGGAAGTCGGCTCGCTCCGACACCCGCAGCACCGGGTCGGCGCCGGGCGCCACCGTGTCGAACGCGGTCTGCAGGCGTTGCAGGAGCACGCGGGAGGCGTCGGGCATCCCTCATTCTCGCATGCCCGCGACGCGGGCCTCAGCCCTGCGGCGCCCCCATGGCCCCGTCGAGCAGCCCGTAGCGCCGGTACGGGCCGAAGAAGCCGTGCTCCAACAAGCCGTAGCCGATCTTCCCGTCGTAGGAGAACTCGGCGACGTGGTCGACGATCCCGTATTGCGCCAGGCCCGCGATCTCCTCCACCGGCAGCACCAGACCCTGGGTCAGCGTCTCGGGGCCGTGGTACATGCCGTGGCGCCAGTCGGCATCGATGCCGTACCCCGTCCCGATGGAGATGAAGTTGGGCAGGATGGAGCGGCAGGTGACCTCCACGCCGACCTCGGGGAAGCGGACCACCGAGTGGTCGATGATCCGGGTGCCCGGTATCAGGTGGTGCTCGTGCTCGGAGCGGCCGAGTTCGTCGACGCCGCGGGAGGGGTCGGACCAGACGCGTTCGGACTGGACGAGCGGGCGTTCTCCGTCATCGCGCTCGTGGCAGATGTACATGATGGCGTGGTCCTCGAATTGCATGGGGAAGTAGTTCCACATGCCGGCCAGGACCAGCTCGCCCTGGCGGATGCCGTCGCTCTCGGGCTCGCCGACCGGGCGCACGCCCCAGGAGCGGTCACGGGTGCCCCAGCACCGGTCGGGCGTGACGGCCAGGTCGGCTCCGCCCACGGACAGCGTCCCCGTCCAAAAGCCGGTCTGGGCCAGCCGTTGTGTGTCGAAGACCACCTTGCCTTTCGATCGCAGGTACTGGCGCGGCTCGTCGACGGCCGGGATGTGGCCCTCCCACGTCACGTCCATGGCCACGTGGTCCTCGGTGGGTTCGACGATCACCCGCAGCTTGCGCAGCGGCTCGAGCACCTCAATGCGGAAGGGCCCGACCGCGATGTCGGCCCTGTCCACCAGGGGCGCCGACGAGCGGACGACGTGCTGGGAGTCGCCCCGCCGCACGTCCACGAAGGCGTCGACCACGCCGAGGTTGGGGTACTGCCCGAGTCCGAAGATGGCGAACCAGTCGTCGTCGCACGGGTGCATGTTGAAGTAGTAGCGGTCGTAGAAGTTGCGGTCGCTGGTGGCCGGGTGCGCAATGAACTCGGCGGCCTGGTGGACCGGGTAGTCATCCCACGAAGAGAGCGACATCGCGCTAGCAGCAGGCGCAGCCGCTGCCGCACCCTCCGGCCACGGGCGCGCCGCACGCGCCGGGCGGCGGCGCGGACGCCAGCCCAACCGTGGCGAAGACCGGCAGCAGGCGCCGGGCGCCGACATGACCGCCGGGGCAGGTGGCGGGGGCGTCGGCCTGGGCCATGGGCCGGCGCTCGTCGAAGAGGGCGTCGCAGGTCGAGCAGCGGAACTCGTAGACGGGCAC
>DATNLP010000134.1:0-2433 GCA_035602795.1 Acidimicrobiales bacterium
CGCAGCCGGTCGAACTCCTCGGGCTCCCAGTAGCGCGACACCGGGAGGTGGTCGCGGCTCGGGCGAAGGTACTGCCCCACCGTCACGATGGAGACGCCGACGCCGCGCAGGTCGGCCATGGTGGCCACCACCTCGTCTTCGCGCTCGCCCAGCCCGACCATCAGGCCCGACTTGGTCACCAGCCCCGCGGCAGACGCCCGGGCCAGCACACCAAGGCTGCGGGCGTAGCCCGCCGAGGGCCGCACGGCCCGCTGCAGCCGGGCCACCGTCTCGATGTTGTGGTTCAGCACGTCCGGACGCGCCTCGAAGATCAGGTCGAGTGAGGCGGGGTCGCCCCGGCAGTCCGAAATGAGCACCTCGACCGTCGTGTCCGGGGTGCGCGCCCGGATGGCCCCGATTGTGGCCGCCATAGCGCCGGCCCCACCGTCGGCCAGGTCGTCACGGGCCACGCAGGTGACCACGGCATGCCCCAAACCCATGCGCGCCACTGCCTCAGCCACCCGCACCGGCTCGTCGGGTGACAGCGGCAGTGGGTGGCGGGTGTCCACCTGGCAGAAGCCGCAGGCACGCGTGCAACGCTCCCCGTTGATCATGAAGGTGGCGGTGCCGTCAGACCAGCACTCGTAGATGTTCGGGCACCCGGCCTCCTCGCACACAGTCACCAGGCCGAGATCGTGGATGGTCGACCCCAACTTCCGGTACCCGGTGCCGAGGCGCACCGGTACCCGCACCCAAGGCGGCTTGCGCTGCGCGATGTCGAGGCCCGCCTCAGGCGCCACGCCCGCCTGGCGCAAGCGCCGCAGGAGGGGGCGCTCGACGTCGACGTCGACGTCGACGTCGACGTCGACGGCAGCGCCGCCTCGCCTCGTCGCCACGCCGGTCATCACGTCGGCGCGCTCGACCTGGCCCGACTCGAACGCGGCGCTGGCCCGGGTCACGAAGGCCTCAACCACGGCCGCCATCGTCACATCCACCCCCTCGGCCCGCAACGACGTCACCCCGCGGTCGGCAATGCCGCAGGGCACGATGTGCCCGAACATGGACAAGTCGGAGGTCACGTTCAGCGCCACGCCGTGCAGTGTGCGCCGCCGGCCGTCGCTCACGCGCATGGTGCGCACGCCGATGGCAGCGATCTTGCGCGGGTCGGGCCCGTCGGCGTCCACCCACACGCCTGGATACTCGGCCACGTTCCGCGTCCCGACCAGGCCGAGGTCGGCCAGCGTCTCCGTCACGACCTGCTCCAGGCGGTGGACGTGCGCCGGCCCCGACGACGGATCGTCGGGCACCGTGACGATCGGGTAGGCCACCAGCTGGCCCGGGCCGTGGTAGGTGACGTCGCCGCCCCGATCCGTGCGCTCCAGCACGGCGCCGACGGAGGCGGGGTCGACCAGCACATGGGAGTCGTCGGCGTGCGCGCCGAGCGTGTAGGTGTGGGGGTGCTGCAAAATCAAGAGGTAGTCGTCCTCAGCCTCGGCGGCCAACGCGTGCTGGAGCGCGTAGGCCTCGTGGTAGGGGACCATCCCGAGCGAGCGGATGCGCAGCATCCGAGGCGGCCTCAGAGCTCGGCAGCCCAGTCGCGGCTGCCCAGGAGCTCTGCGACTCGCTTCAGGAACAAGGAGACATAAGCACCATCGACGGCACGGTGGTCCCAACTGACGCCAAGGATGCCGGTGGAGTGGATGGCGATGGACTCCGACCCGTCGGCATGCGTGACGACGACCGGCCGGCGGGCGATGCCGTCGGTGGCCAGGATGGCCACCTGGGGCTGGTTGATGATGGGCACGGTGAAGTAGGTGCCGAAGGGTCCGTCGTTGGTGATGGAGAACGTGCCCCCGGCGATGTCGTCGGCGTTCAGCTGGCGCCCGCGTGCCCGCTCGGCCAGGTCACGGATGCGCCGGGCCACGCCCCGCAGGGTGACCTCCTCGGCGCGGTGGATCACGGGCACGATCAGGCCTTCGTGCGAGAGGTCCACGGCGATGCCCAGGTTGACCTCGGAGTGCACGACGAGAGCGTCGTCGACCACCGACGCGTTCAGCATAGGGAAGTCACGAAGCGCCTCCACGGCGGCGCGGGCGACGAACGGGAGGTAAGTGAGCGCGAAGCCCTCCTCGGCCCGGAACCGATCGCCCCACGCGGTGCGCACACGCTCGACGGCTTCGAAGTCGACCTCGTTGGCGATGAAGGCATGCGGCGATGTGGCCTTCGACCGCACCATGTGCTCGGCCGTGCGGCGGCGCATGTTGGAGAAAGGCACCACCTGGTCGCCGGCGTTGCGGAACGATGCCATGGAGACAGGCGGAGCGGCTGGAACGCTGACCACCGGCGGGGCTGCCGGCGGGGCCGGGGCTGCCGGCGGGGCGGGGGCCGCAGGTGGGGCCGGGGCTGCCGGCGGGGCTGCCGGCGGGGCGGGGGCCGCAGGTGGGGCCGGGGCTG
>DATNLP010000147.1:0-8959 GCA_035602795.1 Acidimicrobiales bacterium
GGCGGCCGTCACCGATGGGCCGAACACCCGGTCGGGGCCCAGGATCCCCTTGGGGTCGAACACCTTCTTTATGGAGCGCATCAGCGCCAGCGCGGTCGGATCCGCCAGTTCCAGGAAGTAGGGCACCTTCTCGGTGCCCACACCGTGCTCGCCGGACACCGCACCTCCGGCCGCCGCCGCCGCCCGGAGGATCTCCCGGGTGACCGCCTTGCGCTGCTCCACGTCGGGTTGGAACACGGCCAGATGCACGTTGCCGTCGCCCACGTGCCCGCAGCCCAAGACGAAGGAGCCGTGCTGGGCCGCCAGCTCGCCCACCCGGGCCAGGTAGTCGGTGATGGCGGCCCGGGGGATGACGGCGTCGAGGATGTCGTCCGCGCCGGCCGCCTTGGTCACGAAGAAGAGCCGCTCCCGGGCCGTGATCAGGTCCGCACCGGCATGCGGGGGGAGCACGTAGACCTCGACCGCCCCGAGATCCGTCAGCAGCGTCCCCAGTCGCTCGACGTCCTCGTCCAGCCGGTCGGCCGACGACTGCTCCAGGACGACGATCAGGTAGGCCTGTGCCGCCTCCTTCACCTCGTCGGGTATGCCGAGGTCGAGTCCCGCCGCTCCGGTCATGCTGCCCAGCACCAGGGCGTCGGCGTACTCCAGGATGGTCGGGTCGATGCCGCTCACCACGATGCGCGGCACGGCGTGCGTCACCTCGGCCAGGGTCCCGAACGGAGCGAGGACGGTGGCCGTCTCGGTCAGCCGCGGGTGGACCTTGACCATCACCTCGGTCGTCACGGCGAGCGTCCCTTCGGAGCCGATGAGCAGCTGCGTCAGGTCGTAGCCAGTCGAGCATTTGACGAACTTCCCGCCCGTGCGCAGGACGGTCCCGTCGGCCAGGACGACCTCGAGCCCAAGGACGTGGTGGCGCGTGACGCCGTACCGCACGGCGCGCATGCCGCCGGCGTTGGTGCCCACGTTCCCTCCCAGGGAGGCGCTCTGCTCTCCGGGCGACACCGGGTAGATCAGCCCGAGCGGCGTCAGCTCGCCGTTGAGTTGCTCGAGGGTCACCCCGGGCTCGACCACGGCGACCTGGTTCTCCACGTCGATCTCGATGATCCGGTTCATGCGGTCGAAGGCCAGCAGGATGCCGTCGGCCACCGGGACGGCCGCGCCCGACAGGCCGGTGCCGCTGCCCCGGGCCACCACCGGCACCTCGTGCTCGCTGGCCAGGCGCAGGACCTCGGCCACCTCGCTCGTCGAGCCCGGCCGCACCAGGACGAGTGGCCTTACGGGCGCGACCGTGAGCGTCTCGTCATGGGTGTAGTCGGCGTGCACCGCTTCGCCGTCGAGCACGTTGGTCTCACCGACGGCCTTGCGCAGCTGCTCCAGGAGTTCCGACATGTGCGAGCCACCCCCACCTCGGGTCGATCGGGCGGCTCGACCTTACCGGCCGCTACGGCCCGGCGTCGGTGCCCTCCACCCCGTCGACCAGGCGGCGGCGCAGCTCGTCCACGCGGGCCGAGACCTCGGTGGCCGAGGTCGGCGCCGCTTCCTTCTGCAGCTGCACGATGGCCTCCTCGATCGGCTCGAGCCACGGGCTGGGTCCCTTCGCACCCGCACCCGACGTCCCGTCGCCCGACCGTTCGAACCAGCTACACCACAGCTCCTCTTCGGAACGCGTCAGCGCCACGTACAAGAGCCGGCGCTCCTCCTCGACGGCGGCCGTCGTCTGGGCCGACGCGATCGGCATGAGGCCCTGGCCGAGACCGAGTACCAGGACCGTCGGCCACTGCAGGCCCTTGGCGCGGTGGAACGTGGTCAGCACCACCCGGTCCCGCTCCGAGGGCGACGGCGCCCGGGGACCGTCCTCGGCGTCGTCGGGCTCCCGGCGGTCCTTCTCGGGGCGCAGGTCACTGGCCGGCCCCAGGTCGGCGCCGGCCACCAGGCTGGGCACGCGGGCGGCGTCCATGGCCGCCTGGACGGTGGCCAGTTGGGCGTTGGTGCGCGCCAGCACGGCGATGCTCGACCAGAGCCGACCCGGCGCACGCGACAGCTTGGCTCGGGAGGCCGCCCAGGCCGCCTCGTCTTGGTCGGTGTCGTGCCGCACCACCTGGGGCACCGGTCCGTCCACCCGGGTCGTGCGGGGCGGCACCACGTCGCCCGACCCACCGTCGCGCAAGACGGCCGTCGCCACCGCCACCACCTGCGGCGTGCAGCGGTGGTTCTCGTCCAGGCGGATGACCTTGGTGCCCCGCAGGATCTCGGGCAACCGGTCGAGGAGCGTGGGGTCGGCGCCGTTGAAGCCGTAGACCGACTGGTTGGGGTCCCCGACCACGAAGAGGTCGGGCTCGTCGGACAGGAGAGCGGTCAGCAGGCGGAACTGCGCCGGGTTCACGTCCTGCATCTCGTCGACGAAGAGGTGCCGGCTGCGCCAGCGGATGCGGTCGGCGAAGTCGATGTCGCCCGCCAGCGCGTCCCCGCAGGCGCCGATGAGGTCGTCGAAGTCGAGCAGCCGGCGCTTCGTCCGCTCCGCCTCATAGCGGGCGTACGTCTCCGCCACCTGCTCGTGGCTGATGCCGCTGCGCCGGCGGTGCCGGCGGGCCTCCGCCTCATACTGGTCCGGCGGTACGAGGCGGGCCTTGGCCCAGCCGATCTCACCTTCGAGGGCGCGGTTCCGCCGCGGGTCGCCGGTGGTCACGTCGGCGATCAGGCGCCGGCGGTCGGGCAGAAGTTGGGGCGCCGGGCGCCCGCGCAGCTCGCGGTGCTGACGCAGCAGCCCGAGCGCGGTGCGGTGGAACGTGCCGGCCCGCACCCCTGAGACGCCGAGCGACCACAGCCGCGTGCGTAACTCCTCGGCCGCCTTGCGGCTGAACGTGGTGACCAGGGTGCGGTCGGCGTCGATGGACCCGTCGCGCACCCTCCGGGCCACCCGCAGCGTCAGCACCCGGGTCTTGCCCGCGCCCGCTCCGGCCACGACCGACAGCATGGGCTCGTCCGACTCGATCGCCTCGCGCTGGGCCATGGTCAGGCGGGCGGCGCCTGGGAGGGCTTCCCACGTCTCCTTTTCGAAGCCCTCGAAGGTCATCACCACAATTGCAGGGTACAGAAGGGGTGCGCGCAACGGCCCTGGTCGGGCGGCTGCGCCTATGGTTGCCCGGAGCGACGAGAAGAGATTGCGCGGGGCGAGCGAGGTTGCCCGGGGCGAGATGGGGTTGCCCGGGCCGACGAGAGAGCTTGCCCGGGGCGACTCGAGAGGTTGCCCGCCGCGACGGGGGCGACGAGATAACGGCGAGGGAAGAAGGTCCATGGCCATGGCGGTCGAGGAGCGCGAGTGCGAGGTGGTGGTGGTCGGCGCCGGGTTCTCCGGCCTGGCCGCCGCCCGTCAGCTGCACCGCCACGGCGTCGACGTCCTCGTGCTCGAGGCGCGCCACCGGGTGGGCGGCCGTTCCTTCACCGACCGCACCCCTGCCGGCTTCACCATCGACCGCGGCGGCCAGTGGATGGGGCCCACGCAGGACCACCTGGCCGACCTGGCGGCCGAGCTGGGCGTGGCCACCTTCCCGACCTACACGTCGGGGCAGGGTGTCGAGCTGCGCGACGGCGAGCGCCATACCTACGCCGGGCTCATCCCCACCTCGGACCCCCACGGCGCCGCCGACGGCATCGCCGCCATGCTCGACCTCGACCTGGCCGCCCTCGAGATCCCGCTCGACGCACCGTGGGAGACCCCCGACGCCGCCAGCCTCGATGCGCAGACGTTGGCCACCTGGCTCGATACCCATCTCGAGTCCCCCTCGGCCCGGGACGTCCTGGAGGTCGCGGTCAAGGCCATCTTCGGCACCGGGTCGGGCGAGCTGTCACTCCTCTTCGCGCTCTTCTATCTCGGCGCCGGCGGCGGCCTCACCAACCTGGCCCGCACGACCGGGGGCGCCCAGGAGGGCCGCTTCGACGGCGGCTCCCAGCAGCTGGCCCAGGGCATGGCGGCCGAGCTGGCCGAGCGCGTGGTCCTGGGCGCGCCCGTCCAGGCCGTCGCCTACGGCCCGGAACACGTCACCGTGACCGCCCGCCTGGTTACCGCCGGTGCCGACCCGGCCGACCCCGAGGCGCCGCACGAGCCGCTGCGGGTCAGGGCGCGCCGCGCCATCCTGGCGCTGGCGCCCGCCCTGTGCAGCCGCATCGCCTACACGCCGCCGCTCCCGGGCAACCGCGACCAGCTGAGCCAGCGCATGCCCATGGGCGCGGTCGTGAAGGTGCACGCCATCTACGACGCGCCGTTCTGGCGCGACGACGGCCTCAACGGCCAAATCGTGGCGCCCCGCTCCGTCATGGAGAGCACGTTCGACAACTCGCCCGAGGACGGCTCGCACGGCGCCATCGCCGGCTTCATCGCCGGCGACGACTGCCGGCGCATGGAGGAGGCCGGCCCCGGGGCCCGCCACGCCGCCATCCTCGACGAGCTCGAGGCCGCCTTCGGGGCGAAGGCCCGCACGCCGCTCGAGCTGGTCGAGCAGCAGTGGTGCGCCGAGCCGTTCACCCGCGGCGGTCCGGTGGCGGTGAGCGCGCCCGGCGCCCTCACCGCGCTCGGGCCGGCGCTGCGCCGGCCGGTCGGCCCGTTGCACTGGGCCGGCACGGAGACCGCCACCAAGTGGTGCGGCTACCTCGACGGCGCGCTCAGCGCCGGCCGGCGCGCCGCCGACGAGGTGCACGCCGCGCTGAAGGGCACCGACGTTGGCCACCCTTGAGGAGCTCGGGGAGGCCTACGCCGAGTGGCGCGGCCGTTCCAACGGCAACCCCCGGCTGACCAAGATGGTGCGCGGCTGGGACCGCGTCATCCAGTTCCGCACCACCGACAACGGGCTCGGCTTCTCCATGCGCGTCGAGAACCAGCAGCTGTCCGAGCTCGACACCGGGCCCATCGAGGAGTGTGACGTCGTCGTCACCGGCACGAGCGAGGACTTCTGCGACATGTTCTGGGGCGACCTCAACCCGTCGGAGAAGTACATGAGCGGCGAGATCACCCTGCAGGGCTCGCAGGAGGACGTCATGCGGATCGACGCCATCTCGATGGTGGCCTTCCTCGACGCCTGATCGCCCGGCGCCCGTGACCGACGCCGCGGCCTCCCTCGCGCCCCGGGCCTCGCTGCGACGCGCCCTCGGCCTGCGCACCGTCGTCACCACCTCGACGGGCCTGGCCTTCGCCGCCCTGGAGTACCTGGCCGCCGCGGGTCTCGTCACCTATGTGGCCGGCGACTCCGCCTACATCCCCATCATCGTGGCGGGAGCCCTCGCCCTGCTCGCCTACGGCTTCTTCGGCGAGCTCAACGGGATGTTCCCCACCGCGGCCGCCGTGCGCCTCTACATGCAGCGGGCCATGGACGACCGCGTGGCGCTGACCATCACCTTCACCTACATGTCGACGATCGTGCTCGTCATCGCGTCCGATGCGTTCATCGTCGGCAGCGCGCTGGCCCACGCCTTCGGCGAGCCGGCCTGGGTCGCCGCCATCTGGATCGTCGGCCTGCTCGCGGTCGCTGTGGTCTGCAACCTGCGGGGCATCACGGTGGCGGGCCTGCTGCAGGACCTGGCGACGTCGGTGGTGGTGCTGGCCACCCTGGCCATCGGCCTTCTCGCCCTGGTGCGCAGCGGCCACGGCCTGCACACGCCGTTCGCGCCGCTGCACGGGCACAGCGCCGGCGACCTGTTCGAGGCGATCGCGCTCGGCGTCTTCCTCTACAGCGCCTTCGAGTGGGTGACGACGAGCGCCGAGGAGGTGCGCAAGCCCGAGTCGATCCAGCGCGGCATGCTGATCGCCATCGGCATCCTCTGCGTCGTCTGTTGCGTGGCCACCGTCGCCATGAGCCACACGCTGACACACCACGAGCTCACGTCGGCCTATCCCCAGCTCTATCTCGGCGTCGCCGCCATCGGGCACTCCGGACTGTGGGTCATGGCCGCCGTCACCGCCGTCACCGCGTTGAACACGTTCAACGGCGGCTTCATCACCGCGTCGCGTTTCATCTACGGCACGGCGCGCGAGGGCTCGCTGCCGCGCCAACTCGCCCTGCTCAACGACCGCGCCGTGCCCTGGGTGCCCGTCGTCATTCTCGGCACGGTGTCGGCGGTCGTCGCGCTCGTCGTCGCCGTGACCCACGCCTGGGAGGTGCTGGTCGCCGTGGGTGCGGCCCTGGAGGGGATGATCTACGCGGTGGCCGGCGTCTGCGCGGTGCGCCTGCGCAGGCGCCAGCCCGACACCGTGCGCCCGTTCCGCGTGCCCGCGCTGGCCGTGCTGGGTCCCATCGGGATCGTGTTGTTCGGGCTCCTGGCGCTCACCGCCTCGGTGTCGGTCGACGACAAGTTCAACCCGGCCCCCCTGGTCATCATCGTGCTGGCCGGCGTGCTCAGCGCCCTCTACGTGCTGAAGGTGCTCCCGGGCATGCGGGCCAAGGAGGCGGCGCGGCGGGCGGCCCGACCGAGGCGCCGGCCCGGTCGCCCCGTCTCAGAGGACCCGTTGGGTCCGTAGGGTGCGACGGCGGGCGTGCCGGGCCTGCGCCAGCGCCACCAATTCCTCGACGACGGCGGCGAAGGAGAGCCCCTCCGCCTCCCAGAGCATGGGGAACATGGAGATGGGCGTGAAGCCGGGCATGGTGTTGACCTCGTTGACGACGATCTCGTCGTCGTCCAGGAGGAAGACGTCGACGCGGGCCAGGCCCTCCACGCGCAGCGCGCGGTAGGCCGCTTCGGCCAAGTGCTGGGCCCGGGCCAGCTGGGCCGGGGTGAGGTCGGTCGGGGCGACCGTCTCCGCCGCGCCCAGCACGTACTTGTCGTCGTAGTCGTAGAACTCGCGGCTGGCCAGGATCTCGCCGGCCTGCGACACGCGGACCTCCTCGTTGCCCAGCACCGAGAGCTCGAGCTCCCGTCCGCGCACGTACTCCTCGAGAATCGCGTGATCATCGAACTCGAACGCGTGGTGCACGGAGTCGCCCAGGGCAGCGGCGTCGGTCACCTTCGTCACGCCGATGGACGAGCCGAGGTTTGCCGGCTTGACGAACAGCGGTAGCCCGAGCGCGCCGACCGCCTCCTCCATGACGTCGGTGGTCCACGACGAACGGCCCACGACGCGCCAGGCGGCCACCGGGAGGCCGTGATCGTGCAGGACGGACTTGGCGATGCCCTTGTCCATGCAGATGGAGGACGACAGGACCCCCGCTCCGACGTAGGGCACGCCGAGCGCTTCGAGGTGACCCTGAATGACGCCGTCCTCGCCGAAGGGGCCGTGCAGCACCGGGAACACGACGGCACCGGCGGGCAGGCCGGCGTCGAGGTGCGCCAGCTCGGCGTCGGGGTACTTGAGCACCAGGTCGTCGGGCGAGTCCAGCGCGTCACCGGCGGCGACGTCGACGAGGACCGCGTTGGCGTCGACCCATCGCTTGTCGTGCGTGAGACCGATGACGGTGACGGACCACCCGCCGTCGAGCGCCGTCTCCACGATGCGCCGGGCCGAGACGCACGACACCTCGTGCTCGGCCGACGGTCCCCCGTAGATCACCGCCAACTCACCGGGTTCAGGCATCGACCGAGGCTATACAATCGAAGGTCACAATCGAACGTCGAGGACGATGCGCTTCTCCACAGCTGAACTCGCAGCCCACCTCGGCGGAACACCCGTCGGGCCCGACGTCACCGTGGACGGGGCCGCCATCGACTCACGGACCATCGGGCCGGGGCAGCTCTTCGTCCCGGTCGTGGCCGAGCGCGACGGCCATGCCTTCATCGCCCGGGCGCTCGACGCCGGTGCACCGGCCTACCTGACCGAGCGGGAGCCGGTGGGCGCCACGGCGATCGTGGTGGAGGACACGGGGCGGGCACTCATGGACCTGGGGGTGGCGGCGCGGCACCGCATGAGCGGCCACGTGGTCGGGATCACGGGGTCGGTGGGGAAGACGACGACCAAGGACCTGCTGTACCACTGCCTCGCGCCGGCCTTCGCGACGGCGGCGAGCGAGCGATCGTTCAACAACGAGCTGGGGCTGCCGCTCACCCTCCTCAACGCGGCGGCGGACGTGCAATGGGTCGTGCTCGAGATGGGCGCGCGCGGCATGGGCCACATCGAGCGGCTGGCTCGGGTGGCCCGACCCGACGTGGGCATCGTCACCAGCGTGGCCATGGCCCACGTCGAGTACTTCGGGGACCTCGAGGGGGTGGCCCGGGCCAAGTCCGAGCTGGTCGCCGCGCTGCCGGCGTCCGGCGTCGCCGTGCTCAACTTCGACGACCCCCGGGTCGCCCGCATGGCGGCGGCCAGCCCGTGTCCGGTGCTGGGCTACGGCGCCGACGCCACGGCCGAGGTGCGGGCCGAGGACGTGGTGCTGGACCCCGAGCTGCGGCCCCGGTTCCGCCTCGTCACGCCCTGGGGCAAGGGCGACGTGGCGCTCGCCGTGCACGGCGTCCAGCAGGTCCCCAACGCGCTGGCCGCCGCCGCGGCCGCCCTGTGGTGCGGTGTCGCGCTGGAATCGGTGGTGGCGTCGCTGGCCGGGGCCACCGGTTCGCCGTTCCGCATGGAGGTGCACCGCGCCGCGAAGGGCCCGGTGCTGGTCGTCGACTGCTACAACGCCAATCCCGCCTCGACCGAGGCGGCCCTCCGTTCGCTGGCCGCACTGCCGGCGCGGCGGCGGGTGGCGCTGCTCGGGCTCATGGCCGAGCTCGGTGGCGAGACCGCGGCCGAGCACGCCCGCATGAGCCGGTTGGCCGGCGAGCTCGGGGTCGAGGTGGTGGGTTACCAGACGGATCTCTACGGCCCGGACCAGGTCGGCGGCGTCGACGACGCCCTGGCGGTGCTGCGCCAGGCCGGCGCCGGGGACGCCGTGCTGATCAAGGGCAGCCGGGTGGCGCGCCTCGAGGACGTGGCACGGGCCTACGGCGCCGCGGCCGGTGTTCAGTCGCTGAGCGGCGCGTAGCGCTCGCTGCCGCGGCCGGG
>DATNLP010000177.1:0-3412 GCA_035602795.1 Acidimicrobiales bacterium
TCGCCGCCGCCGCTGGCGCTCTTCCCGGCCTGAACGAGCCAGTAGGAGGGGAGCAGCTTCACGATGGTCAGCCCCACCCCACTGGTGAAGAGCCGGCCGAAGGCGCCGCCCAACAGGGCGAAGAGAACGACGATCCCGCCCACTGCAGGCACCATCGCCTCGACCGTCAACAGGTGGCCCAGGGCGATCCCGATCACAACGAACGGTGCCAGGCCGATGAGAAGCAGCCCGGTCATCTCCAGCCACTGCGTGGCATCGAGCCGTACCCCGAGCGATGCGCCGGCCAGGTAGAGCAAAACCAGGGCGGGAATCGCCACCAGGTAGGCGGTGACCACCTTGGAGGCGAAGTAGGTGCCGGCCCGCAACGGCGTGGTCCGCGTGTGGCGGGCCCAGCCGCCGGCTCGGTCGCGCGCGATACGCGCCCCGGGCGCGACCGCGGCCCACATGGCGCCGTACGCCGCCATCCCGGTCATGAAGTACAGCGCGAACGTGATGCCCTCGGGGTGGGCGTGGCGGTTCCCCGGGGTCACCGCGTAGTACACCACAAGCGGCAAGGCTATGGTGAGGCCAACGGTCGTTGGGACCCGATACATCCGGAGGATGTCATACCGGACGTGAGTGGTGTTGATCATCTGGTGATCTTCTCCCCGGTACCCGCGGCCCCGCGGTCCTGCCCGGTACTCGTGCTGTCGCCGGCCGGGTCGTCGGCAGTCAGCTCCACGAACGCCTCCTCGAGGCTCACCCCGCGCACATCGAGGTCCCGCACGGCCGGGTACCTCGTGAGCAGGGCGCTCAGAGCCATGTCGGCGTCCGAGCACGACAAGATGACCGCATCCCCATGCCTCTCCGCGCCCACCACCCCTGGCAACGCCCCGAGCGAGGCGACGTCGACGCCCGGCAGCGTCGCCCGGATCGTGTGAGAACCCGCCCGCGCTCTGATCTCGGTGGGCGGACCGTCGGCGATGATCCGGCCGCGGGCCATAAGCACGATCCGGTCGGCGAAGGCGTCGGCCTCCTCCAGGTAGTGCGTGGCAAAGACGATAGTCTTTCCCCGCTCGGTGGCGCTTCGCATCGTCTGCCAGAAGTCGCGTCGGCCTCCGACATCGATCCCCGCCGTCGGCTCGTCGAGTATGAAGAGGTCAGGGTTGCCGACGAGAGCGAGGGCGAAGTACGCCCGCCGGGTCTGGCCGCCGGACAGCTTCGTGGTCCGCTGACCGGCGAATTCTGCCGCCCCGGTCAGGCGGAGCACGTCTTCGACGGGAAGCGGATGCGGGTAATAGGACGCCACCAGCGTCACCGCCTCACGCACCTTGAGCAAGTCGGGCGGCGATCCGGTCTGGAGCATCGCTCCGACCCAGCCTGCCCGCACGGCCGCGTCTGGCGGCGCGCCGAAAACTGACACCGTCCCGCGGTCCGGGCGGGTGAGGCCGAGCATCATGTCGAGTGTCGTTGTCTTGCCGGCGCCGTTCGGCCCCAGCAGCGCGACCGTCTCACCAGGGGCGATCATCAGGTCGATCGATCGGACGGCGCGCACCTGGCCGTAAGACTTAGACAGCTGAGACAGGACAATCCCACCGCCAGAAGCGTTAACACAGGGCATGGCAAGAGGGTGGCACGGCCGCGCGCTGACCATGCAGGGCCGAAATCCCCGATTTCAGCGTGACAAATGTAACAAGCCGTATCCACCCAGTTCCAGGCCCCAATGATGCCCCGTCCGGCTGGCGCCGGGATTCGCGGCTGCCGCCCGCGGTGCCGGGACGCAGCCACCGCCCATGCCGCCTGACCCGGCACAAGGTGGTTCCGGTCCTCCGGGGCCGTGCGCGGCACGACCGAACGGGAAGATCTGCGTCGGGCAATAGCCGTCGGAAGGGATGTTGTGATCCGCGCCGAGTCGGCGATCTGAAATTGTTCGAACCAATAACAATGCTCCGTTTGTCGCGCTACGCAACTGCGAAGAGCGCTGTCGTTCACGGACTTCAGGGCGGAAGGATCAGCGCATCCGCGTGCTCGGCCGGACCACCGTGGGGTGACGGCGGTCCAACGCCGCCACGTCGGTTAGCCCCGAGCGGTTCGGCGATAGCGAAATCCGAGGCATCAGCGGTTCCCAGCGGAGGCTCTTGTACAAAATTCACCAGGTCGGCCATCCGCGCATGGTCGGTGCTCGTTAAGTCGACGGGCGCAATGTCCCCATCGGCCAACGCCGAGCCGGAAGGCTGCTCACCGCGAGTCTTCTGCTTCCGAGTCAAGCTCGGCAAGGATCCTGGTGACAGATTCCTGGAGTTTCGGCAGGTCGCGCGTCACTGTGTTCCACACGACGTCGAGATCGATATCGAAGTAGCCATGGCTCACCCGATTGCGCATATCGGTGATCACGCGCCACGGCACTTCAGGATGCGCGGTCCGAACCTTATCGCCTACGCCTCGTGCCGCTTCGCCGATAATCTCTATCCAGTGAAGCACCGCGCTCTGCAGCAGTTCGTCGGTGTCGAAGCGCGTCCGGTCCTCCTGGACGTAGCGCCTGATCCTATCGATCGCGGCCAAGACGTCCGCCAGACATTCACGGTCGTCTCTCACAAGGCGACGGCCTCGGCCAGGACCCGGTCCCGGATGCGCGCCTTCAGCCCGCGCGGCGTAGCCACATCCACATGACGCCCGACGATCTCCTCAACGTCAAGCGCGAAACCGCTGAGGTCGAACAGCGTGGTGTCTGGACCCGGGGCTACCAGGAGATCCACATCACTCGTCTCGACCGCTTCCCCGCGAGCTACCGAACCGAACACACGCACATCACGCAAGCCGCGCTGGGACGCGGCCGCGAGAATCTGCCCCCGAGTCGCCCGAAGGGACCCGAGATCCGGCGGCCGTTCCTGCTGCGGTGGACCTGGCACTATGAGTCCTTTCCCAATACACATGCTACTCGTGTCCTCGGCCACTTCACGGAACCCCAGGTCAGACCACCCGCGGCGCGTCATGCCAGGCTAGCCAGCTGGCGGCAACGCCCGTTGTCCAGTCCCATATACTCTTGGCGAGCCACGCAAGCAGCCAGTGCGGTCCTTCCCGCCGTACGCCTTGGTACGTCAGACCCGCTCGACAGCTACTCTACGTGACCAGATGCGGACCGAAGGTTCGAACATCGCCCCGCCGACATCGGTATACAATCCGGTCCACGGCTCGCCGGCCACGGGTATCAAAACCGCTGGTGGGGCGGGTGGGGCTCGAACCCACGACCGGCGGATTATGAGAAGTCCGGTCTGGTGCACCGTGCGCACTAGCTGCACGGATACCACGGAGTCGTGCCGCTGACAGCTCTGATCGCACCGTTTGCACAGGTGGCTCGGTCCACGAACCGGTCCACGCCCGACCATGGCGATCACCGGATGTCAACTACAGAACGTTACGACCTAAAGGGCTT